>DATATO010000256.1:0-3819 GCA_036268755.1 Mycobacteriales bacterium
AGCTGGAGAGCTCGATCCGGTCGAAATTACCGAGAAAACCGTCGCCGAGCAGTTGTATATTCCCGAGCTACCGGATGTCGACCTGCTGTTGCGCACGTCCGGGGAGCATCGGATCTCGAACTTCCTGCTCTGGCAGGCGGCGTATGCGGAGTTCGTATTCGATGACACATTCTTCCCCGACTTCGACCGGGCAGCCCTGCACCGGGCGATCGCCGAGTTCGCCGGCCGACACCGCCGCTACGGCGGGGTTTAGGCCGTCTTCGACATTTCGTCGCAAACCGCCGGTCTAACGCTTTGTCCGCACCTGTGAAGGTGTCAGACCCGACCAGGAGTCGACTCACTACAGTTAACGTGATGACGCGCCCCTTGCGAGCACCAGCCCGGCGCCTGGGAAGTAGCGCCCGGCACCCGGCTAGCTCCGTTGGCCAGTCTTCTGATTCTTCCGGTGTTGGCGATCTTCTTGATCGCCCCGTCGCTGGGCTCGTATGCGGCGGAGCGCTCCGGCGCCTCCGTGTCTGCCCTCGTGAACTCGAACTATCCCCCCCGCCACCGGCGGGGGGATCCCGTGCCGCTCTCCGTGCTGGACTACGCAACCCGGGCGGTCTTCGAGCAGGATGCGGCGCTGAAGGACAGAACGGTGAAGCTGACGGACTTCATCTCCAAGCGTGAGGGCGGCGGCGTACGACTCACCCGCATGATTTGACGTGTTGCGCGGCCGACGCAGGGCCGGTCAAGATCACCCTGGTCAGCAAGCTGCCGCGGAAGCTTGCGCCGGACACGCGGGTCACCGCCGAGGGCGGCGGCTACGACAAACGATCGGACAAAGACCCCAGCAACTCCGAGCAGATTCCATATCTCAAGATGAGCTCGCTGCGGAAGATCGATAAGCCCTCGAATCCCTACGAGGAGTAGCGAGAGCGCGTCTGAGCTAGGCCGTGGCGCAGCTGGCGCAGGTACCGAACAGCTCGAGTGTGTGCGCTATGTCGCTGAATCCATATTCCACGGCGATGCGTTGTGCCCAGCGTTCTACCGTGGGACCGGTCACCTCGACGGTCGTTCCACAGCTTCGACACACTAAGTGGTGGTGGTGTTCGTTGGTGCAACGTCGGTATAGGTGATCCCCGCCGGGCGGCCGCATCATGTCGACCTCTTGGGCGTCGGCCATCGCCTGTAGGGTCCGGTACACCGTGGTGAGACCCACCGGCGTTCCCCGCTGCCGCAGCAGGTCATGGATTTCCTGCGCGCTACGGAACTCGTCTGTCTCGTCGAGTACCTCGGCTACCGCCGACCGCTGCCGGGTGTTGCGGACTGCTGTGGTCATCTCGTGCCATACCTTTCTGCGCGGAGCGCGTTCGCCATACCGGCGGCGACTGGTGGCCGCGCTGGCGTAAGGCGCAGCGCCCGGACGCGAGCTCGGGACTCACGACGCTGGCACGCACTCCTCTACCAGAGTATCTGCACTGTAGAGGTTGTGTGGGGCGGGCGCCCCACCCCTGCGGCCTCTTAGCGACATTGCAATGCGGTGCGCAGCGCGGCAACGTTTGCCCGCATCACAGAGAAGTAATCGCCTTTGGCGGGTGCGGTTTCCAGCGGATCGAGCTTCGCCGTCGTGGCGCCGACCTGACTCGCTACGGTCTGGGCTTCCTGAGGATTGCCGGGATTTTCGACGAATACCGTCTTGACATGGCTCTGCTTAGCAAGCCTGCTCACCTCGGCCAGTCGCTCCGCTGATGGTGCTTCGGTGGGGCTGAGCCCCCGGATGGCGATCTGCTTAAGGTTGTAGCGCTCCGCAAAATAGCCGAATGAGTTATGGCTGACTACGAAGGTCCGCGAGGCGCAATTACTCAATGCGGTGCCGATTTCTTGGTCGAACGCCTGAAGCCGGCCCCGCAGCTTCGCCGCTGCCTTGTCGAACCGCGCAACCTCGGTGGGTTCGATTTCATCGAAACGTTTCGCCACGGCCTTGACCAGGTCTGCCATGCGAATGGGGCTGAGCCAGACGTGTGGATCCTTGCCCCGGCTGTCCTGCGCCAGCGGATCGTTGTCGGCGTTCGCTCCCTCGACTGGGGTATTTCCGTCGAGCAACGGTTCCACTCCGGCCGCGTCGAAGCCGCGATCCTTATTGTGATCGATCACGGCTTTGTCCAGAGAGGGCTGAAGCCCCTTCAGGTATTCCACGAGGTCGGCGTCGGCAACCCTGATGCGCTGCTTGAGGCTGAGCCGCATGTCGTGCGGCTGTGCGCCTTTGCTCGCGAGTGTCGTGACGTCGAGGAGATCGCCGCCGACCTGATTGGACACGTAGGAGAGGAGGTAGAAACCGGTGACAACATCCATCCGTTCTTTCTCATCCCGCCCGATCCCACAGGCCGTCAGTCCCAACAGGAGCGCGAAAACGACCAGCATGACGGGGGATTTTCTGTACATGACATCACTCTCGAGTAATTTCAGGTTGCTAAAGTGGACGCTGACGATATTGTTCTGCACGACATCGGCCACGGGACGTCTCCTAACCGGCCCGAGCTTATACACTCACCGCCATGACCGAGCCACCCAACCACCCGCAATCGCCGGCGCCCGGGTCGGGGGACGAAGCGTCGACTCCCTCGAGACCCGCGGAACCTACCGATGCGGTCCCACCGCCAGAGTCGGTCACATCTGCGCAACAGCCGAGCGGCGGCGACTCCCAGCCGCCACCCCTCCCGGACTCGCAACCCCAACCCGAAGAGCCGCCCGCTGCCGCCCCCGGTAGCTACGACGTTCCGCCCGCCCCGCCGCCGGGATACGGCCAGCCGCCGGCGTACGGTCCATTTCCCGGCTACGGTCAGCTGCCTCCCGGTCAGTATCCGCCAACCGGGGGCGCACCCGGTTACGGCGGTCAGTATCCTCCTCCCACGCCCGGATATGGTCCCTTGCCGCCTGGATATGTGATGGGGGCTCCGGGCGTCGGTCAGCCACCCGGGGGATATGGCATGCTGCCCCCCGCCCCACCGCCCAAGAGTCGCAAAGGGTGGGTGATCGGACTTTCTATTGCGGTGGTTGTGTTGGTCCTCTGCTGTGGCTGTCTGGGGCTGGGTGGCTTTGCCGTCTATAGGGCCATCGGATCCGAGAAGGATCGGGCCCGCGATAACACTGCGGAATACCTCGATGCTCTCAAGGATCAGCAGTACGAGGACGCCTACACCATGATCTGCAAACGTGATCGCGACCATCAGACCAAGGAACAGTTCGTCACCGAACAGACGGCAAAGCCGAAGCTGGTTGACTATGACATCCGTGGCACCTCGATCAGCCGCGAGGATGGCGTGGAATACCAGGTGCGCACCCACCTGAAGTTCCAGGGCGGTTCGAGCCAGAATAAGCAGTTTGATGTGGTATCCGATGACGACCACCTCAGACCGTGCCCGTAGCTTGTGTCTGTCGGTGGCCTTACCCAGCCGCAAGGTGGGACCTGGAGTGGAGTGTTGAAGGGGCGTAAAGATCTCGACGTCATTGTGAGCCTATGTCGGCGCCGTGGCCTCGTGTATCCCTCTAGTGAGATCTACGGCGGCGCCCGCGCGTCGTGGGACTATGGTCCGCTTGGCGTGGAGCTGAAGAACAACATCAAGCGCCAATGGTGGAAGAGCATAGTTCAGACCCGCGAGGATGTTGTGGGTCTGGACTCCTGTGTCATTTTGCCCCCCGAGGTCTGGCGCGCCTCCGGGCATGTCGATGAGTTCGTGGATCCGTTGGCGGAATGCCAGTCGTGCCACAAGCGTTATCTGGCCGACGATGTGACGCTGGCCTACATGGAAAAACGCGGTCGGATGCCGGCCCAGGGCC
>DATATO010000257.1:0-1510 GCA_036268755.1 Mycobacteriales bacterium
AACGACGTTTCCCTTGCGGTACTCGACATTGCTCGCGCCCCAGCGATTCTGGTTACAGAACACGCTCATGAGCGCAGGCTTGCCCGATTCGAGAAAAGTGCGCCAGATCGGCTCGATCGGCTCGGTGAGCCAGCTGTCGCCGTACATGATGAGGAACCGCTGGCCGAGAAGAGGCAACCCCTTCAGCAGCGCGCCTCCTGTGCCGAGAGCTTGTGGGCCGTCGTGACTGTAAGTGATGGTGAGACCGAAGCGGCTGCCATCGCCGGCAAAGTCCTCGATCTGTTCACCAAGAAAACCGCAGCAGAGGACGACTTCGCGGATACCGCCGGCTCGGATAAGGCGCAGCTGGTGCGCCAGGAACGGCTCACCGGCAATCTGAATGAGCGATTTGGGCATGAAGCTGGTGAGCGGGCGCAGTCGCGTGGCCAGGCCGCCTGCAATCAGCGCCAGCCGCGGTGGCCAGAGAGGTTCTCCCTGGTCGGAGTCTTTAAGAGGGCCCTCCGTGGGATTGCCGGCGAAAAAGGGCCAGCCGCCTGTTGCCATGGCGGCAAACGGAGGGTGTCCGATTCCGTCAGTTGTTAAGGATACGTTCATCGGCCATGAGCTCCTGCAGGGATTGGCGAACCGCATCGTGGCTGTTTCGTTTTGGGAACCAGCCGAGCGAGCGAATGCGTGTGGAATCGAGGCGAACCACCGGTACGTCACCACGCCAGCCCCGAGATCCGCCCGTGTAGTCGAATGTGGGTCGGGCAGGAAGACCAAGTGTCTCGACGGCCAGGTCGGCGATCTCGGTGACGGTGACCGCGTCATCGGTAGCTACGTTGAAGACCGAAAACGGAGCGGTGGCTTTCCTCGCGGCGCACAGTGCGGCTTCCACGACATCGGTGACGTGGATATAGTGCTTGCTCTGTTGGCCGTCGCCAAGGATACGAAGGCGTTTTGGTTTGGCGGTGAGGCGGCGCACGAAGTCGAAGCCGACGCCATGGGTCTGGCGGGGTCCGACGACGTTACCGAAGCGGAAAGCGCAGGCCCGGAGCCCGAACATGGCGCAATAGCTGGCGATCAGCGATTCGCAGGCCAGTTTGCTGGCGCCATAGGTGGAGATGGGGATCAGGGGGGCAAAGTCTTCATCGGCGGTACTGTCCCCAATGTCGCCGTAGACGCCGCTGCCGGAAGCGTAAAGGAGACGGCGCACCCCGGACCGGCGCATGGCCTCGACAACGTTATTGGTGAGCAGCGTGCCCCGGTAGAAGTCGATTTCCGGGCACTCGGCGGCCGCAGCGATGTCAGGATTGGACGCCAGGTGGATGACCCAGTCATGCCCCTCCATGGTGGCAGTCAAAGCACTGACGTCAACAGCGTCGGCATGCACCACCTTGAGCCGCGAGTCGCCGGAATGAGCCTCGTAATGCCACTCCCGGCCGGACGAGAAGTTGTCGAAGATGGTGACGCGGCGGGTTTTATCGGACCCGAGCAGAGCGTCAACGAAGTGGCTGCCGATGAAGCCGGC
>DATATO010000258.1:0-2379 GCA_036268755.1 Mycobacteriales bacterium
ATGCTCACCCGCATCGGGAGTTACGGATTCACGCCGAACCGGGTGGCGTCGCTGGCGATCAACCTGATCCTGCTGGCCAACCTGTCCGGCACCGCGTGGCTCACCGCGCGAGCACTAGCGCGCCGGGGCGCGGCGGCCAGAATCGACCGCTGGCAAACCGGGTATCTGCCCGTGCTCGCGGCGTGGGCTGGCGTCGCCGTAGCCGTTCTGCCGCTCGTGTTCCGTTTCCGCTGAGTCGCTGAGCGTCACTGTTTTGGAGTGCCCCTGGAGGGACTCGAACCCCCAACCGTTTCCTTAGGACGGAACTGCTCTTCCATTGAGCTACAGAGGCTGGCGAGATCAGTTTAGCCGGGAGGGTTCTCGACGAGCTCGACCCGAGAGCGCAGCTCGACGCGAACGCGGGACAGCAAGGGGAGCAGACGGTGCCCGCCCGGCGCGCGTTGCGCAGTCGGTCAGTGGAGTCTCTTATATGCAGGCTCGGTTGGAGCGCCGAACCTCAGCCACGCAATGGCGCAGACTCGGCCTTGTTGGATCGATCCGCGACAGCATCCACGATTTCCGCTATCGCCTCCACGGAGCTGACCGCTGGCGACCAGCCGAGCTCTCTGCGGGCGCGTTCAGTCGACATGATGGGGAGCGCGGTCGCAAGGTCCAGCCACCCCGGATCCGTCGCCTGGATACCGGCGCGCCAAGTCATGTCGACGATGGCTCGTAGTACCGCGGCCCGGAACGGAATCGTCGACTTCGCGCCGATGGCCCGTGCGATCAGAACCGGTGTGAGAACGGGCTCCGCCGCGACGTTGAAAGCGCCGGCCGCGCGGCGCTCAATTGCCCGCCAGTATGCGTCCGCAACGTCGCTCGCGTGCACTGCCTGCACGATGAATTGACTGGGAAGAGGTAGCACTCCGGGCCTGAACTGACGAAACCACCGAGTGGGAAAGCGGGAACCGAAAAACAGACCAGCGATCTCCGCGCCGGCGTCGCTCTGGAAGATGAGCCCTGGGCGAAGCCTCGTGAGGATGATGTCCGGATGTTCGCTTTCGAACACGTCCAGTGCCCGCTCATTAATCGCCTTGAAGCGGGAGTAATGGGAGGTGTGGATGCCGCCGGTTGGCCACGATTCGTCCACCCGCCGCCGCTTCGGCCCCAGACTGTAGGCGCCGACCGACGAGGCCACCACGACCTGTGCAACCTCGGCGTCAGCCGCCGCGGCGAGCACGCGGGCGGTACCGAAGACGTTGGTCCGCCGCATAGCCGACTCGTCCCGGTTGGGTTGAAGCGCCCAGGCCAGATGGACGACAGCGTCGGCACCAGCAAACGCCTGTCGCAATTTGCTCTCCGCGTCGACCCTCGCGATATCGACCGCCTGCCAGCTGACGTGCCGATATGGCGGCGTGCTTTCACCCGGAAGTCGCCGGGCGATACCCACAACGGAACTGACCTCGGGTGCCGCATTGAGCCGAGTCAGCAGGGCGGTTCCGACGTTCCCCGTGGCGCCGGTGACGGCGATTCTCATTCCATGTCCCTCCTCTTTGGGCGAACGTCGCTATCCGGAAGGATTCTCGACCGGCGTCCCGTTCGAGTCGAGCGTCTTCGAATTGACCGATCCCGCCGAGCCTCCGTCGGGGCCGGTCGCGTGGAGCTCCCGATGGCCAGTGCGCTCGTAGTCGAGCGGTGCCTCCTCATCACCGACATCACCCGGGCCACCGGTGCCCGGAAGCACCTTGACCGCGTTCAAATCGATCGACTCGTCGCGAGATGCTTCACTCTCGGATACCGGGGCTCGCTGATTGAGACTCATCTAAAAAAGCTAGGCCGCGACAGAAACTGTAAGTAGGCATTGCGCAGCGGAAAGCGAAAAGCTATATGGACCGCCTCGCCGCTTACCAACAGGTGTGCACCAACCCGAAGAACCATCGCAAGGAGCAGCATGGCCGAAACCGAACTCGTCATCTATGCGGCCACATCCGCCGGCGTATGTGCTGCCGTCGCCGCCGCGGAGGCGGGCGTGCAGGTGATGCTAATCGAGCCGGGTCGGCATGTGGGCGGAATGACCTCCGGCGGTCTCGGATACACAGACATGGGGGATGCCCGCGTCGTTGGCGGTTTTGCCGGAAGACTGCGGCGCGACATCGCCGACCATTACGGCGTGTCGCCCGGCGCTTACGCGGGGCCCGAACCGCACGTCGCGGAGCGGATCTACCTCCGCTGGCTGGAGGAGGCCGGTGTCCGGGTAGTCTTCGGCGAGCCGCTCCGTGAGGTCACAATGACGGGCACCACGATCGACGCGGTGGTGACGGCATCGGGCAGTCGATTCGCGGCCGGACTATTCATCGATGCAAGTTACGAGGGGGATCTCCTGGCGCTCGCCGGAGTTCC
>DATATO010000259.1:0-7581 GCA_036268755.1 Mycobacteriales bacterium
CCCGGGCTACAACGACTACAAGTACGGCATGGCCCACCGAAACCCCTACATGGCCGCGATTCCGGACCAGCAAATCATCGCGCAGTACACCTCTCGGCGGGTCACATATCTTCTCGGCGGTGCGGACGTGAACCAGGACCACAGCATCGACACTGACTGCGGCGCCAAGGTCCAAGGCGAGTATCGGCTGGCGCGCGGCAAGGCCTACTTTGCGATGATCAAGCAGAAGTACCCATCGGCGCCGCACGACATGGTTGAAGTGCCGGGCATCGGTCACGACAACGACGCGATGTTCGACTCGCAACAGGGCAAGGCGGCGATCTTCGGTAACAGCTAGTTGGCGGCCGGCCCGACCGAGAGTCGGCGGATTCGGCTAAACGCATCCCCCACCGGAACGAGGGTATGTCGGCCGAAGGGCTTCATCGGCATGCACGTCATCGCACCGCTACTAGCGGCAAGCGGTCAAATACCCGTTGCCCCCGATTCGCTACCGCGTGTCGGTGCCTCCCAAAGCTATATAAGGCTTCTCGGCCCTAATCCGGCTCACATTCGGTGTGCGATGTCACGAGCTAAAAACTTCCGGTTGTTGGCTTTTGGATATTTTTGCGTTACATTCTTCGCAATTGCAATATATGCAATTATAGCGACAAAGTATATGAAGGGTGCATATTCGATCATTCCGGATGCATTAGGTCGAGTGTGTACGAAAGTAGCAGCTCAGGCTGCCATGCATGTGATTCGCCACGTTTATCAGTGGGGGTGTTCTGCAGTGAGTAAACGTTCAAAAATTATTAAGGCATCGTTGGCAACAGGGTTTGCCGCGGCTGCGCTGGTTCTTGCCACTCAGGGGGTTGGGATCGCCGCCTCACCACTTGGGGGATTGCCGGTTCCCGCGCCTGCGTTGCCGGTTCCCGCGCCTGCGTTGCCGGATCCCGGTTCCGCAGTGCCCGGGGCTCCTTCGATTCCAGTTCCTTCGGTTCCTGCGCCAGGACCTTCGGCGCCAGGGCCTTCGGTTCCTGCGCCAGGACCTTCGGCGCCAGGGCCTTCGGCTCCAGCGCCAGGACCTTCGGCGCCAGGGCCTTCGGCTCCTGCGCCATCCGCCCCGGCTGGGCCGGCCGCACCTGCTCCTGCCGGTTAAGCAATTACACCCAGCGGCTCCCGACACCCTAGGCGTCGGGAGCCGCTGGCATCGGAGCTAGGACGTCAGTTCTGGGGAATATTCAGTTCGGGCCGGACCACCGTTATTTCGCCATCGCGAACCGAGGTAACCCATCCGCCGGCTCTGCCCAGGGCGAATAGCCGATCGATGCTCGCGGATAGTCGCATGGGCGGCGTGCTCGGTGCCGGCCATCGACTACGGGCGATGTACGCCGGCTCGAACCATTCGCTCAGTGCCTCCACCGCCCCTCGTCGCCGCATGATGCGTCTTGCCTGGTTGAGCTGCTCGATGAGGCGTTCGAGCTCGGCGTCCAGGGAAGCCAAGTTGTAAGCGCAGAACTCGGCCGTCCGCGCCGGGCGTGTGGTCGCCACCTCGGTGACCTGGGCGAATGAGTCACCCGCCATCGCAAGCGAGAGTGCCGCCGGGGACAGCGAACCCTCGATGGCGGTCCGTGCCACGGCACTGGCCACGAGGTGGGGGATGTGGCTGATACGGGCCAAACATACGTCGTGGTCGAGGGCGTTCATGGGCATGACGCGGTAACCCAGCGTCGTGAGCAACTCCGCCGTGGAAAGCCAGTCGGAAAGGGCGCTAGAGCTGCGGGTGGCTGTATCGATGCACAGCACCCATGGGCAGCCGTCTAGCAGGCGGGAGCTACTGAACTCGAAGCCGGCTCGTTCGAATCCAACAATGGGATGTCCACCTACCCAGCGCGTGCCGGGATGCTTGATCCGGATGTAGTTTTCCACTGGGGCCTTGATGGATGTGACATCCGTCAGTACGCCTCGATAGCCGGTGGCGCCGATCTCGCGCAGCACGGACTCCACCTCGATGGTGGCAACGGCGATGATCACCAGGTCCGCCCCAACAACCGCGGCAGGAATCGTGTTCAAGATTCGGTCGGCGTGTCGATTCGACGTGGCCGCCGCTATCTCTCTGGCTGCTGCGCGGGTCTGCGGGTTTATGTCATATCCCCGGACGGGATAGCCCATGTCGGTGAGGCGTTTCCAAATAGAGCCGCCGATCAGACCCATACCAACGACCGCAATGGTGTTGAACACTGCTGTCACCCCTGCCTCTACGGTGAGGCGCGCCTACGTCGCCGACATGGACCTCGATGGTCACCGAGCTTGCCAAAGGTGAGGCGTCAGGGTAGGGCGTTTACATGATTTGGTGCTCGCACGTTTAGTCGGACTGTCTCGCCAAGGGCTCTTTTGGGCCGAGATTTCGCCCTAGGTCCAGCAATCGCAGATGCAGGTTGGCTGGGTGAAGCAGTACCCGCTCGGCGGCGCTCCTGGGGCAGCTCCGGCACCACCGGCCGCGGCTAGGATTCGACTATCACCGAAGAGTCTCACGATGCGACCATTTTTCTCCCAGAGTGACGAGCATAACGACTGCCTTCTAGCTGCGTAAATGCCGTTAGTTAGCGTCTCCTAACACCCTGCCGGGAGCGGTGAGCACCGCTAGCACGTACCCTCATTGTGTGCGTGTTTTAGTGATTGGAAGCGGCGCCCGCGAGCATGCGTTGTGCACGGCATTGGCCGCAGATGCTGCGGTCAGCGAGCTGTGTTGTGCTCCCGGCAACCCCGGAATCGCCCAAATTGCCGAATTAGTCCCTGTCGATGTGGCGGATCCGGACGCTATCACGGCGGTCGCGCGTAACTGGCGCGCTGACTTCGTGGTGGTGGGCCCGGAGCTTCCGTTAGTGGCTGGCGCGGCCGATGCGATTAGGGCCGCCGGCATTCCCTGTTTCGGCCCATCCGCCGCGGCCGCCCGTCTGGAGGGTTCCAAGGCGTTCGCGAAGCAGATCATGACCGCCGCCGGCGTCCCCACAGCGGCCTCCCGGTCCTGCACCTCCATGGCCGAGGCAACCCAGGCGTTGGGCGAGTTCGGCCCCCCGTATGTGGTGAAGGATGACGGCTTGGCCGCGGGCAAGGGCGTGGTCGTGACCACTGACCGGGATGTGGCGCTCAACCACGCCATGGCATGTGACCGGGTCGTCATTGAGCAATATCTCGACGGCCCGGAGGTCTCACTCTTCGTCGTCACCGACGGCGAGGCGGCGGTGTCGCTGCTGCCGGCGCAGGACTTCAAGCGGGTCGGCGACGACGACTCGGGCCCCAACACCGGTGGTATGGGCGCCTACTGCCCGTTGCCCTGGTTGCCCGCCGGGTTCACCGAGGAGATCATGGAGACGGTGGTTTACCCCACACTCGCCGAGATGCATCGTGTCGGAACTCCGTTCGCCGGGCTGTTGTATGTGGGCCTGGCCATAACGAGCGTTGGCCCGAAGGTCATCGAGTTCAATGCCCGGTTCGGCGACCCCGAGGCGGAGGTCGTACTTCCCCTGCTGGAAACCCCGCTGGCCGGGCTGCTGTATGCCGCGGCCACGGGCACGCTGGCCGAACATCCGGCGGCGCGTTGGAGCACGGAATCGGCGGTAGCAGTGGTGTTGGCATCCCGGGGCTACCCGACCGAACCCAGCACTGGAGACCTCATTGCCGGCCTGGCCCGGGTGAGCTCGGCATCCGACAGCTTCGTATTTCATGCCGGCACCGCCCGCGGCGACGGCGATGACCTGGTCACTGCCGGCGGCCGAGTGCTGGCGGTGACCGGACTCGGCGCCGATCTCGCCCAGGCCCGTGAGCAGGCGTATCGCACCGTTCGCGCGATTGAGTTGGACGGCGGCCACTTTCGTTCCGACATCGCGGCCAAAGCCGCCCACGGCGATCTCGGGATCGTCCTGCGCAACGGCGCGCCCGCCAGGTGAGCCAGATTCCGAACGTCCTCGCCGGGCGTTACGCCTCCGCCCAGATGCGGGACATCTTCAGCCCAGAGGGCAAGATCGTCGCCGAACGTCGGCTATGGATCGCGGTGCTGCGGGCCCAGCGTGACCTGGGTATCGAGCTGCCCGAGGGCGCCATCGAGGCATACGAGTCGGTGGTCGACCGGGTCGATCTCGACTCGATCGCCGCGCGGGAGCGCCGCACCCGTCACGACGTCAAGGCGCGCATCGAGGAATTCAACGCGCTGGCCGGGTACGAGCAGATCCACAAGGGCCTCACTTCCCGGGACGTCACCGAGAATGTCGAGCAGGCGCAGCTGCTGCGGGCCCTCACGCTGATACGCGACCGCACGGTCGCAACTTTGGCCCGCCTGGCCGGGCATGCCGCCGAGCATGCCGTGCTCGTGATGGCCGGCCGCAGCCACAACGTCGCCGCCCAGCCCACGACGCTCGGCAAGCGGTTCGCGACGGTGGCCGAGGAGCTCCTGCTGGCGCACCGCCGGCTGGAAGAACTGATTGACCGATACCCGCTGCGGGGCATCAAGGGCCCGGTCGGCACCGCGGCCGACATGCTGGATCTGCTAGGCGGCGATGCCGGCAAGCTGGTCGAATTCGAACGCGCCGTGGCGCGCCACCTCGGGTTCAGTGCCGGCATGGTCAGCGTCGGTCAGGTCTATCCGCGCTCGCTGGACTTCGAGGTGATATCGGCCCTGGTGCAGGCGTCCGCGGCTCCGGGCAATCTTGCCACCACCATTCGCCTGATGGCGGGTCATGAGCTGGTGACCGAGGGTTTTCGGCCCGGTCAGGTCGGCTCCAGCGCCATGCCGCACAAGATGAACAGCCGCTCGTGCGAGCGGGTGAATGGCCTGGCCGTCGTGCTGCGGGGCTACCTGTCGATGGTGAGCGAGCTGGTCGGCGATCAGTGGAACGAGGGCGACGTGTCGTGCTCGGTGGTGCGCCGGGTGGCGCTGCCGGACGCCTTCTTCGCCGCGGACGGACTGTTCAACACGATCATTACTGTGCTCGATGAGTTCGGTGTCTTCCCGGCCGTGATCGAGAAGGAACTCCGGCGCTACCTGCCGTTCCTCGCTACGACCCGCGTGTTGATGACGGCCGTGTGTGCCGGAGTGGGACGCGAGCAGGCACACGAGGCGATCAAGGAGCACGCGGTCGCGGCCGCCCTTTCGGCTCGGGACGGCAAGGAGGTCGACGTGATCGGTGCCTTCGCCGACGATCCACGGCTGCGGCTCACTCGAGCTCAGCTCGACGCCGCCCTGGCGGATCCGCTTCCACTCACCGGCGCGGCCGCGCAACAGGTGAATCAGGTCGTACGGCAGATCGAGTCGATGGTGGCCGAACATCCCGACGCGGCTGCGTATGTGCCGGGTGAGCTGCTGTAACCGGCGCCCTGCGTCTATCGGATTATGGGTAGCCCCCTATGGCTGAGAGATGCTGGCTGGCCTCACCGATCTAGCGCTGAGGTCCGGGCCGGCGCGGACTGGGCACGCGGTGTTGCCACGGATCGAACTTGCTATCGGCTCGGCTGACGGAATTCTTCCGCGTTACCTCTTGGCGGCCCATATCCACTAGGCGACGCAGGTCGAGCCCTTCGATCGGAAAGGAATATTTCGGGTCTGCGGCGAGCTCGGTGATGCTTCCCCTGGTTCGAAAAGGCTCGTTTGCGGGGTCCAGCCCATCTGTGAAATGCGCGATGTGGTCGAAAAATGGCAGGTCGTCGCGCGTAGTTTGAGCCACCAGATCACGCCAGTCCGTGACGAGGATGTGCCTGTGGCGGCCAGACGTTCCACCATAAGCTTTCATTGCCTCCCACTCCCGAGCCAGCTCGGTCGCGACGAGTGAGGCCCCCTCACCGGGCGTCCCCGTTATGAGAGCAAGGGTCACGTCTCTACCTGGGTTTAGGGCGGAGCGGCCCCTATGAAACCCGCCCGGTCCCGCGACGAGCGATGTACGGACGGCTTTGAGTTCGCGAGGGGCGGGCACCAGCCACACGAGGTTGTCGGTGCCGCCGTAAAAGCCCCTTTCGAGGTCGAGCTGGGACAGGCCCGTCCGCGACGGAAGTCGGTACCTCCCCTCGCCGAGTAGTCGCTCGGCGTCGGAAAGGCCGGTATCGAGATTGGGGGCTTCACGTAGCGCGGCCGCCACGGTGCGCATTCCGGGCGGGAACGCCGGGTCCCGATACATGTCCACATTGGTGGTGAGGTAGGCCCTTTCCAAGGGTCGCAGAAACTGCCCCGGACATGCCGCGCCCAGGTATCCCCTAACAAACGCGGTGGCGAGCGTGTCATCTAGAGATGCGCCCCTCGCCAGGTCTCCCCCCACGTGGGGCAGTAGGGCGTTGCGCAAGCTGTCGGGATTGGAGAGGAGGTCACGTAACAGGTTCTCTTCGTACGGCGAGTGAAGGCCGGCATTGGCGCCTAGCAGACCGGCATGGGTTCGCGCCGAGCTTGTGAGCGGCCCTGACCCCGACTCCCCTCCTCGAGGCCGCCCACATAGTTCGTAGTCTGTCGCGAGCGCGGCCTTGACGTTGGGAAACGATGATTCATCGGCCATTGGTAACTCATCCCGTCCGGTGGCGCCGTCCGGCGTGTTCTCTCCGCAACGTATCACCCTCGCCGCGTGAGTTGCGTCGCTTTCACGCAGCTCGGTTGAGGTGAAGGCGGCTGCGCTTAGTAGGCTCGGGGTAGTTTCATCGGGCCGCCGACCGGGCGTTTGCCCTACCTCAATCGCGAGCGGGAGCTGCAGTTATGGCCCAAGTGGTCGTTGATGTCATGCCCAAATCCGAACTCTTGGACCCGCAGGGACAGGCCATCGCCGATGCGCTGCCCGGTCTCGGCTGCCCCGGCGTGCGCAACGTCCGACAGGGCAAGCGCTTCGAGCTCGAAACCGAGGGTGAGCTGACCGATGAGCAGCGCCAGAATATCGAGCGTGTCGCCGGCACCCTGCTGACCAACCCCGTGATCGAGAACTACACGCTGCGCGTGGTGTCGGATCGCTCGGCGGCGGGTTCGCCGGCATGAGCACACGCGTTGGGGTCGTTACCTTCCCCGGCTCGCTCGACGACCGGGACGCGCTGCGTGCGATAGCCGCCGCCGGCGGTGAGCCGGTGAGCCTCTGGCATGCCGACACCGACCTCAAGGGCGTCGACGCCGTGGTTCTGCCAGGTGGGTTCTCCTACGGCGACTACCTGCGAGCCGGCGCTATCGCCCGATTCGCCCCGGTAATGGGGCCGATCGTCAAGCAGGCCGCACAGGGGCTGCCGGTGCTGGGGATCTGCAATGGCTTTCAGGTGCTCTGCGAGTCGCATCTGCTGCCGGGCGCGCTGACTCGCAACAGCCATCAGCTTTTCAACTGCCTCGACCAGCCTATGGTGATCGAGCAGACTCAGACGGCCTGGACCCGGGGGTATCGCCTGAACCAGCCGGTCATCATTCCGGTCAAGCACGGCGAGGGTCGGTACGTCGCCGATATCGCCACCCTGGACGAGCTCGAGGTGCAGGGTCGGGTGATCACCCGCTATGTGGGGCCCAACCCCAACGGCACCGCCCGCAATATCGCCGGCATCAGCAACGCCGCCGGAAACGTGGTCGGCCTGATGCCGCACCCCGAGCACGCGATC
>DATATO010000260.1:0-9374 GCA_036268755.1 Mycobacteriales bacterium
TTCTTGTTACCGGCGGAACGTCTACGGGCAAGACCACCTTCCTGGCCAGCCTGCTAGGTGAACTGCCCCGTCGGGAGCGGATTGTCGTAGTAGAGGACTCCCACGAGCTGCGCTGCTCGCATCCCCATGTCGTGTCTTTGCAGGCAAGAAACGATAACGCCGACGGTGTTGGAGCCGTACCGCTCCGCGACGTGGTGCGACAGGCCTTGCGGATGAGGCCGGATCGCATCGTGGTGGGAGAGTGTCGGGGCGCCGAGGTGGTTGAGCTGTTGTACGCCCTCAACACCGGTCACGACGGATGCGCGGGGACTCTGCATGCCAACAGCCCGACCGATGTTCCCGCCCGGTTGGAGGCCCTGGGCGCGTTGGGCGGCCTCGGTCGGGCTGCCCTGCATTCGCAGCTCGCTGCGTCTTTGCCATGTGTGTTTCACATGCGTCGGATCAACGGCCGCCGCATGCTCGACGAGATTGCCATGCTTCGCCGCGACCGCAGTGGCCTCGTCGGTGCCGTAACCGCATGGGCGATCGATGACCGGCCGGCTCCGGCCAGCACGGAACTAGACGAGCTCATTGTCGCCAGGGGTGGATCGCGATGACGCACCTGGCTGTCCGAAGACTCGGGCGACACGCGGCACTGACCAGACTTCGAATTCTCGCCACGCCCCGTTCTGACGCGGCTGCGTTCGCATCCCTAGCGCCGATCGGCGCTAAGGGAAATCAGACTAGAAAACTGCTCGCGCGATGGTGGCATCGGCGCCTGAGCCTGAGTTATGTCTGTGTGGCCGTGGCAGCCTTCGCGGTGGGAGGCGTGGCGCTTGCCTGCTTGGTCTGCGGGTATCTGTGGCTACTTCGCCGAATGATCGCCAGCCGCGCGATGGCCGCAGATCGAGCGGCTGCCGATTCGGTCGCCGCCGAACTGTGCAGCGCGGTCGCTGAGGACATCAGGGTGGGCCGTGCCGCCCACGCGGCGCTTGTGGCGGCGATGGATAGTCTGCAGGGACGACTGTTCGATCGTCGATTGCCGTGTGGGCCGTCGCCGCGGCCATGCGAGGACTGTGTAGGCCGGCAACGCCGTGCGGACCGTTGGGACGCTGTTCGGCGGGCCGCCGCCGGCGGAACCGATGTGGCTGCGGCGCTGCGTGCGGTACCCGCACCCTTCCGGACCTGGTGCGAGCGGCTGGCGACCGCATGGCAGTTGCACGACTCCGGCATGCCCATGTCACGGGTCCTCGATGGGCTTGAGGAGGAACTTTCCGCGACACGGCGCAGCCGTCAGGCCAGGCTGGTCCATACCGCTGCGGCTAGAGCCACGGCGACCGTCGTTACTTGTCTGCCGGTGTTGGGTCTTTTCATCGGATACGCAATGGGCGCCGATCCCGCCGCAGTTTTGCTGGGATCGCCCGTGGGGGCCGGCTGTGTCATAGCCGCCGTGGGGCTTCATTGCGCCGGATGGGTGTGGGTCGCCCGTATTGCAGACCCTGAACGGCGCAGCTACCACGTGAAACGGCAACAAAATCCGGTCGGAAGCAGGGCCGCTCGGCGTCGAATCGTCGGGCTGACTGGGGCGAAGCGGGAAGAAACCGCTGCTCAGCAGGACAATCGCTTGCTGTCTCCGCTGACGGGCTGGACGAGTTCTGTGGCGCTGGGTATGGCTGTGGTTTGGTTCATTGGTGTCTCGGCAGTGGGGTTGCTGCTGTGGTCTGGCGCAATCGCTGCGTCAGCATGGTACCTACGCCGGCTCCGGCAAGGGTCGACCCATGGGCGCGACACCGCATGGCTGCTGCCGTTGCCCTACGCCTTAAGCCTCATTGCCGCGGTAATCCGAGCGGGTGCCCCAGCCGCATCGGCCTTATGCCTGGTCGGTCCCGCCGTCGCCGGGAGGTTAGGAGCCGGTCTGGCCGCGGTGGGAGCGGCGATGATCCGGGGCGCCGATGTGCCAATCACGTGGCGCCGGACCTTTCGAGAATCACCTCATGCTGCGGCACTACTGGGGATGCTCGGGCGCAGCCATCGAAGCGGGGCGGCACTTGCCCAGGGCCTGGCCCGGCTGTCACAGCAGGCCAGGGAGGAGAAAGCCGCGACGGATGCCGCGGCCGCGCAACGCAGCGCCGTAGTGATGATCGCTCCGCTCATGTGTTGTTTTCTTCCCGCGTTTGTCTTGCTGGGTGTCGTTCCGGTGGTCGTTGACGTTCTCCATCGTTCCCTTGGCGCCGCCGTATGAACCGCCATGTTCTGGCTGCCCGTGGACCGCCTGGGCGGTCACCCATTCCTTCGACTTCCCTCGATTCAACACAAGGAGAGACATGCGCACCTGGTGGACAAGATTCCGACGGCTCGGTGAGGCTGGGATGACGACCGCGGAGTACGCCGTCGGCATAGTCGCCGCGGTGGCCTTCGCCGGCATATTGCTCAAGGTTCTGACTAGCCCTACAGTGCAACAGGCGTTGACCTCGATCGTCACCAAGGCCCTGAAGTGAGGCGGTTCGTTGTAGGTGTGCGACTGTACTCGAACCCCCGGTTCAGGGACCGGGGCATGGTGACTGCCGAGTTTGCTGCGGCAATGCCCGCTGTGATGCTCATGATGTGTATGTCGCTCGGCGTCGTGGGTGCGGTAGCCACTCAGCTCCGCTGTGAGCACACCGCCTACACCGCCGCTCGAGCCATAGCCCGAGGGGAGGACGAGTCCGTGGCGTCCGCTGACTCCATCCCCGGGGCGCGGCTGCACACCGTTGTCGAGGGCGACCGGGTTCGAGTCACTCTGCAGGCCGAGGTGGCAATCCTCGGTACTCGCCTTCCCGGCATACGGGTCTCGGCGAGCAGTGTTGCGGTGAACGAGTCCATCCCGGATTCGTTATGAATCGTCGCTTGGCTGCGGGAGACGCAGGTAGCGCAACTATCCTGCTGGCGGCGATCGGTATCGCGATGATTCTGCTGGCTGGCACGGTAGCGGCCGCAGGATCATGGCTGGTTGGCTCCGTGCGGGCCGACAACGCCGCCGATCAGGCAGTTCTGGCGGCAGCCGCGAGGGTGGTTCTTGGGCAAAGGCCGGCGTGCCAGGCAGCAAAGGAGATCGCCGAGGCCAATCACGCCCGATTATCGGCCTGCCGGCTAGACGGGCTCGACGCCGTCGTCACCGTGCGAGGGACGTCCGGGTTGGCCACATTTTCGCCAGCAACTTGGAGTAGTTCAACATCTCGGGCCGGTCCAGCCGAAGGCGATCCCTAGGTTTGTGCGGTCCCTAGGCCTCGTCGGATCCCTTGCGGTCTTCGTCCTGTGCCGGCTCCTCCCTTAAAATCCTCCCGGCGGGAGAAACAGGTGCCGCTTTCTCGGCTTCGGCTGTCTCTGGTGACTTTTCCGTGTGAGGCTGTTCTTCGCCCTCACCGAAGGCTGGCCTCACCGGTGCGTCGGTTACCGCGGAGTCATGCCCATCGGCCAGCTCTCGTTCGCGCTTGCGGGCAAGCCGACGCCGCCGTCGCCAACGAGCGGTTCCCCATCGGACGCACTCCGCGCCCAGAGCAGCGATAAGGCCGGTCATGATTCCGATAATCACCAGGTTGCGCGCCGGAATATCCTGCAGTTGAAGACCGTAGAACTGGATATCCGCCGACTCGCCGGCCGAGACCATGAAGCCGATCCCAAACCCCACTGAGAGAATGAGCAGCAATACACCAACCGGAACCATTGTCTTACTTCCTCTACTACATTTGTTGCCGAGCATCCATGCGCTCCGCGCGGCACGCTGCGCTGAGCCATAACACTAGTGGTTAGATCTGCTACGGCGGGCAATATGCCTTGTGGTGTCGTTTACCAATCGGCACGAAAGTAGCCCGACTGACATGGCCTTTGTCCAGCAATATCGGCTACTTTCGGTCTGGCTTAGTAACAATCGACTCAGTTCTACCGCACGGAGGATCTTAATGGAACTCACGATCACGACACGGTCTATTGATGATCACACCGTGGTCTCAGTTGCGGGCGAGATCGACGTCTATACCGCCCCACAGCTACGAGAAAAACTCATCGACCTGGTCGACTCGGGTGAGCATCACATCGTTGTCGACATGCGGGACGTGGAGTTCTTGGACTCCACGGGCCTTGGCGTGCTAGTCGGCACACTCAAACGGGTGAATTCCGCGAACGGTTCTCTCAGCTTGGTCTGCACCCAGGAGAGAATTCTCAAGATCTTCCGCATCACCGGGTTGGAGCGGGTATTCACGATCGCATCCTCTGTGGAGGACGCGACTAAGGACGCTGACCTGGATAAGTAATTTTGGCCACAATTTCTAGGTGTCTGGGAGCGCGCCGAGCGATAAGTTTCGCCTAGACTCGCCAAAATCGCCCCCGAGGCGCAACACCGCGTTGCGTACGTCGGACTTGGGTAGCCAACTGCCTACTCTCGCACGACGCGGGGCGCTAGCACGTTGGAACTCAGGAGGGTTTATGCGAGGTACGGTGCTCGCGGCGGCTAGTGGGCCGGTAGAAATTTCCGCTAGCAACATCACATATGTGGCCATAGTGGCCGCCATCGCCCTTATCGCGTTGGCTATCGCCTGCAAGCTGATTTCGGTAGTGCTCGCGGCCGGGCAGGGCACCCCGAAAATGCAGCAAATCGCCGCTGCCGTTCAGGAAGGCGCCTCGGCGTACCTGAGTCGGCAGTTCAAAACCCTGAGTATTTTCGTGGTCCTGGCGGTCGTGCTGTTGTTCCTGCTGCCCGTGCCCGACGGCGCCGCCGGGGTTCGGATCGGCCGCTCGGTGTTCTTCATCGTGGGAGCGCTGTTCTCCGCCTTCATCGGCTACGTCGGCATGTGGCTTGCCACCCGGGCCAACGTGCGAGTCGCCGCGGCCGCCAACTCCGAGGGCGGGGCCTCGGCGATGCGCATCGCGTTTCGCACCGGTGGTGTCGTGGGCTTCTTCACCGTCGGCCTCGGGTTGCTCGGCGCCGCAACGGTCGTGCTGATCTATCGTAGCGATGCCCCCACAGTGCTCGAGGGCTTTGGTTTCGGCGCTGCGCTGCTGGCCATGTTCATGCGGGTCGGCGGCGGCATCTTCACCAAGGCGGCCGACGTTGGCGCCGACCTGGTGGGCAAGGTTGAAAAGAATATTCCCGAGGATGATCCGCGCAACGCCGCCACCATCGCGGACAACGTGGGCGACAATGTCGGTGACTGTGCGGGAATGGCCGCGGACCTCTTCGAGTCCTACGCGGTCACCCTGGTCGCCGCCCTGATTCTCGGCAAGGTCGCCTTCGGTGAGGAGGGCCTGGTCTTCCCGCTCATCGTGCCGGCCATCGGTGTCCTCACCGCCATCGTCGGTGTTTTCCTGACCCGGCTACGTCCGTCCGACAAAAGCGGTATGACCGCCATTAACCGGGCGTTTTTCCTCTCCGCGCTCGTCTCGATCGTGCTCTCTGCTGTCGCAGCCTTCGCCTATCTGCCAAGCAGGTTCGCCGACCTCGGTGACATTGGCAAGAGCCTGGCCGGCCATGACGGCGATCCTCGGATCGTCGCCATCAGCGCGGTGGCGATCGGTATCGTGCTTGCGGCGGCGATTCAGCTGCTCACCGGCTACTTCACCGAGACAGGGCGCCGACCGGTGCGAGACATCGGCAAGACCGCGCTCACGGGTCCGGCCACGGTGGTGCTGTCCGGTATCACCGTCGGTCTGGAGTCCGCGGTGTACACCGCGCTGGTGATCGGTGCCGCGGTGTACGGTGCGTTCCTGCTCGGCGGTGGCTCGATCGTGGTGTCGCTGTTTGCGATTGCGCTGGCCGGCACGGGGCTGTTGACGACGGTCGGTGTCATCGTCGCGATGGACACCTTCGGTCCGATCAGCGACAACGCACAGGGCATCGCGGAGATGTCCGGTGAGGTGAGCCCGGCGGGGGCTCGCGTGCTGACCGACCTCGACGCAGTGGGCAACACCACGAAGGCCATCACCAAGGGGATCGCGATCGCCACGGCGGTGCTTGCCGCCACTGCATTGTTCGGTTCCTTCACCGATGCGGTGCAGCAGGCCTTCCGCGACGCCGGCGGCACCACGCTGAGTAGCCTGTCCAACTCGGAGCGGTTGGACTTCTCCGGTGTGCTGAACGTGGCCGATCCGAAGAACCTGGTCGGTCTGCTCATAGGTGCCGCGGTGGTGTTCTTCTTCTCCGCGTTGGCGATCAATGCGGTGACTCGGGCCGCCGGGGCGATCGTGTTCGAGGTTCGGCGTCAGTTCGCCGACAACCCCGGCATCATGACCGGCGAGGCCAAGCCGGAATATGGCCGAGTGGTCGACATTTGCACCAAGGATTCATTGCGCGAACTGGCCACGCCGGGGCTGCTGGCGATCCTCGCACCGGTGGGCGTCGGCTTCGGTCTCGGAGTTGGTGCGCTCGGTTCATACTTGGCTGGATCGATTGCGGCAGGTACGTTGATGGCGATCTTCTTAGCTAACTCTGGCGGTGCCTGGGATAATGCCAAGAAGATGGTGGAAGATGGCGCGCATGGCGGCAAGGGTTCGCCGGCGCACGAGGCCACGATTATCGGTGACACCGTAGGCGATCCCTTCAAGGACACTGCTGGTCCCGCCATCAACCCGCTGATCAAGGTGATGAACTTGGTGTCGCTGCTCATCGCGCCCGCCATCGTGACCTGGTCTGTGGGTTCATCGGAGAATCTGGGGCTGCGGATCGTCGTGGCGCTAGGCGCGGTCGCCGTCATTGCGGTCGCGGTAGTCGTCTCCAAGCGGCGCAGCATTGCGGTGGGTGCAGACTCGCCCGCGTCGACGGTGACCGAACAGGTAGGGGTTTGACGGGTGGCTTCTGCTTCCACGCATGAGAAACGACCGGTTCGAGCCGGCTCCGCTACGGGGCCGGCTCAGCCGCTTCGTCGGCTGGTGATCGTCGAGTCACCGGCCAAGGCGCGCACGATCTCGGGCTATCTGGGCGACGGTTTCACCGTCGAGGCCAGCATCGGCCATATCCGAGACCTGCCTCGCAACGCGGCAGATGTGCCCGCTAAATACAAGGGCGAGCCGTGGGCTCGTCTCGGCGTGGACACCGACAACGAGTTCGCCCCATTGTATGTGATCAGTCCGGACCGCAAGTCCCAGGTGACCAAGCTCAAGTCGCTACTCAAAGAGGCCGACGAGCTGTATCTGGCGACAGATGAGGACCGCGAGGGCGAGGCCATCGCATGGCACCTGGTCCAGACGCTCAAGCCGAGCGTCCCAGTCCGCCGGATGGTGTTCCACGAGATCACCCGACCCGCGATTGAGCGGGCCGTCGCCGAACCTCGTGAGTTGGACACTTCGCTCGTGGACGCGCAGGAGACGCGGCGCATCCTTGATCGGTTGTACGGCTACGAGGTCAGTCCGGTGCTGTGGAAGAAGGTCATGCCGAAGTTGTCGGCCGGCCGGGTGCAGTCGGTGGCCACGCGGGTTGTGGTGGAGCGTGAGCGGGAGCGAATGCGCTTTCACGCCGCCAACTTTTGGGACATTCAGGGTGAGTTCGCGCTGAGCGGCGTGACGGCCAAGCGGCAGCGTGACGCACAGGAGCCGCGCAGTTTCTCCGCCCGACTCGTGTCGCTGGACGGCGACCGGGTGGCGACCGGTAAGGACTTCGACCCGGCCACCGGCCAGCTTCGCGAGTCCCTGCGCGGCGAGGCCGTCGCGCTGGACGAGGCCGGAGTGCGAGGCCTTGCCGCGCGGCTCGAAGGCACCCAGTTCCGCGTGACCCGGGTGGACAACAAGCCCTATCGCCGCAAGCCATACGCCCCGTTCATGACCTCTACCCTGCAGCAGGAGGCGGGCCGCAAGCTGAGGTTCTCCAGCCAGCAGACCATGCGGGTCGCACAGCGGCTGTACGAGAACGGTTTCATCACCTATATGCGTACCGACTCGGCGAATCTTTCGGAGTCGGCGCTTACCGCGGCGCGTGCCCAGGTGCAGCAGCTGTTCGGCGATGCCTTCGTGCCGCCGCAGCCCCGCCGGTACTCCCGCAAGGTGAAGAATGCGCAGGAGGCGCACGAGGCGATCCGCCCGTCCGGCGACCAATTCCGCACGCCGGGCGAAGTGGCTTCGTCGCTGTCGTCTGACGAGCTGAAGTTGTACGAGTTGATCTGGCAGCGAACGATTGCCTCACAGATGGTCGACGCGGTGGGACAGAGTGTCTCGGTGCGGTTGTCCGGCGAGTCCAGCTCCGGCGAGGTCGCCGATTTCGGCGCCACGGGCAAGACGATCACCGAGCCCGGGTTTCTCCGCGCCTACGTAGAGAGCCGTGACGATGAGGCCGCCGGCGAGGACGCGGACGACGCACAGCGGAGACTCCCTGTGCTCGCGGTAGGCGACGACCTTACGGCTTCCGAGCTTGAGGCGACGGGGCACACCACTCAGCCGCCCGCCCGCTACACCGAGGCCAGCCTGGTGAAGATGCTCGAGGAGTTGGGCATCGGCCGCCCCAGTACGTACGCGACGATCATGCAGACCATCCAGGACCGCGGTTATGTGTGGAAGAAGGGTCAGGCGCTGGTGCCATCCTTCGTGGCGTTCGCCGTGATTCAGCTGTTGGAGCGCCACTTCGCGCGCCTGGTGGATTACAACTTCACCGCCACCGTTGAGGAGGATCTCGACGAGATCGCTTCCGGCTCCCGCAGCAGGGTCGACTGGCTGACCAGTTTCTACTTCGGCTCCGCCGACCAACGGCTCAGTGGCTCCGCCGACCAGAAGAATGGCGGTCCCGCTAAGAATCGCCCTGAGCACGAAGAGGGGATCGCGCACGCCGGCGGCCTCAAGAAGATCGTGGCCGAGAATCTGGGGGACATTGATGCCCGCGGCGTGAACTCGATTCCGCTCTTCGGTGATGTGGTGGTTCGGGTAGGCCGGTACGGCCCCTACCTGCAGAAGGGCGATCCCACGGCGGAGATCGAGCCCGGTGAGCGGGTGAGCTTACCCGACGACATCGTCCCCGATGAGCTCACAATGCAGCGCGTCGAGGAGCTGTTTGCCGCCCCCCAGGGGGATCGCGAGCTGGGCGTGGACCCGGGTTCCGGCGTGCCGGTGGTGCTTAAGTCGGGTCGGTACGGCCCCTATGTCAACAGCGGCGACCGAACCTCCAGCCTCTTCTCGACGATGGACCCGCAGGCCGTGACGTTGGAGGATGCGCTGCGGCTACTGACCCTCCCGCGGGTGGTGGGGGTAATCGAAGGCCAGGAGGTGACCGCGCAGAACGGTCGCTACGGCCCCTACGTCAAAAAGGGCACGGATTCCCGGTCATTGGAGAGCGAGGATCAGCTGTTCACGGTGACGCTCGAGCAGGCCGAGCAGCTGTTCGCGCAGCCCAAGGCTCGTTCCCGCCGCGCGACCGCCGCGCCGCTTCGCGAGCTGGGTGAGGA
>DATATO010000261.1:0-1916 GCA_036268755.1 Mycobacteriales bacterium
CGGCGACCATGCCGGCGATCAGCGATTTCACCTTCGCCGCAGAAGCATACCCAGGCCCACCGGCAACACTCAGATGACGCCCGACAAGATCGCCAAGGCCGGCACGCTCGGCCAACGCCACCACCGGAACCAGCCCAGCGCGCACGACATCAGATTCCGATCATCGAAGCACACCGACCGCACCGACGCCCCATAAGATACATTCACCTACGAGATGCCCTTCAGAACAGGACGAATCGAACCCTAGAGAAGTCCGATTCTCCCGCCCTGCAAGGGCATTCTCCCTCTACGACACACCACCGAACCCATCACGACGGTGGATCCGGGCTAAGGCACAATCGATCGCCGACTGGAACAACAACCTCAAGAACCCCGGGTTTCGCGGCACGACTCCCAACACCAGGGAACCTGGATCAGGCTCGGCCGCTTGCTATTCGCAGTCGGCGCGGGCTCGATCATCCTACCTATAACGCGCCATTAGCAGCCACCAAGAAACCAAAAGCTTCGATGCAAACATGATGCTCGACGGAGCTGCGCGCAAATACTGACGGAGGTGGTCCTATGGCGCCGGTACCGCGCCGCCGTCGGCCGTGCCACGACCGGCAGTAGCAGCTCTGTTCGGAGTCCGGGTTGTACTTCTTGGCGGCGGCACAGCGCTGGGTTACAGGCTTGACCGTACGCCGAGCGGTGGGCTGTTCGGGGTCAGCGATCGGCTGGGCTATTGGCTTAATACTCTTTGCCGCAGTTGCCGGCATCTGGCTTTCTCGTACCGGCAAATAAGCTCCCGAGCGGTCTCTGCGGCCACGGGACCTCCACGGCGTCCATCGACTGTCGCCTAGTCACCTATATTCGGACGAGCCAGGCCCTGTCTATGTCGCGCTTCAGACGGTGGGCATTGTTGGCGGAGCGCAGACCTCCGCGACCGTCACGGCGGCAAAGCTGGCCACTCCGATGACGCCGGCCGTGATGAGGTATGCGCGGTCTCGCCGATGAGCGACCCGTTTTGACTGTCCGTCAGGTGTTCGCGCTCGCTGAGGAAATGCCGGATCGGCAGAAGGCTCTCGTTTTGGTGACCAATTTTGCCAGCCTGCGCTACGGGGAAGCGGGCGCGCTGCAACATTGCGACTTGGACGTTGAAGTAGGAACGGTGCGGGTCCGTCAGGCTTTTACCGAGCAGGTCGGCAAGGGAATGGTGCTGGGTCCGCCGAAATTTCGGGCCGGCATTCGCACGGTGTCAATTCCCGCCGGCATTCTTCCGCCCCTGCGCGAGCACCTGGCGCAGTACGTCGATAGCGAGGCGACGGCGTTGGTGTTCACCGGGCCGACGGGCGCACCGCTGCGGCGGGGGAACTTCAATCGGTTGGTCAAGTGGGCGGAGGCGGTTGCGAAGATCGGCGCTCCGGGTCTGCATTTCCACGACCTGCGGCACACCGGCAACACCTTGGCCGCGCAGACCGAGGTCAGCACTCGCGACCTCATGGCGCGGATGGGTCACGACAGCATGAACGCCGCGCTGATCTATCAGCACGCCACGAGCGAGGCTGATCGTGTGATCGCTGACGCCCTCGATGCCCAGCTCGGCGGCGGTCACGACGAGGACCAGGTCCAGGACGACGACCCGGACGACGGTGCGGCAGGCGCTCCCGTTGGCTCAGGCTAATGGCACGCTAATGGCACGAAGCCCGGTTTTGGCCGGGACACACGAAACCCCAGGTCGGCGGGTTATGCCTCTGACCTGGGGTTTTGTGTGTGGAGCGGGTGACGAGAATCGAACTCGCACTGTCAGCTTGGGAAGCTGATGTTCTGCCATTGAACTACACCCGCATCGATGCCCGGTCACTCTAGCAAGCCCGTGGGATAGAGTCGCGCCCGTGTTGCTCTCCGATCGCGATCTACGCGCCGAGATCGAGTCCAAC
>DATATO010000262.1:0-2185 GCA_036268755.1 Mycobacteriales bacterium
CTTTAAATTGCATTAGCCGTTAATGCCGACCGAAATGGCATAATAATCCCTGGACTTCGATTCCACAAATTTGTCGACCGACGAGCCCCTGCCCGGACTGAAACCGTGGGCCATGAGGCACAGACATCGCTGACCACCGCAGGCCGGAGTCAGCTACATGCGCATTCTGGGCGCCAAATGTCTGAGGCGGGCGGCATAGCTTTCACATCGACGACGAAGTATCTGGCCGCTGCGCCTAGGTCGCGAAGACAGCACGATCATCACCTTTGGGTTACGGCACTGATCGATGGGCCGCACTGATGGGCAACGAGCCGTGGCGGCTTGGCCAAGCGTTCGATGTCCCAGCCGGCCGGGTCGCTACGGCGTACGGTCTGCCGGGAGGTACTGGATGGGATCGGGGTGGCGTCCACCATCCGCAGATCATCACCCCACGACGGGCACAAGGTGGCCTGGCATATCAGCGGCGCGGCCGCCTTCAGACGCTTGTGGTAGCCCGGCTGTTTGGGCAGATAGGGGAACGGGTGGCCCAGGCGGAACCGGCACATCCACAACCAGTGATACTCACTGTCGGCACCCACGAGCGGTTAGGCCCAAGTGAGCTCAGCTGGCTCCGAGGCGAGCCGTTGGAGGCCGACGAAGACATCGTCGGCGGTGCCGATGATGGTGACACCTGGGCGGTGAGCGAAGTCGCGGGCCCAGTCATGTTCGAGCAGGGTGCGCATCAGGAACACGTGACGGCCGTGCTGGAGGGCGAGTCTGGCCTGGATGCGGGAGCCGCTGCGTTCGGCGGCTTCGACCACCACGGTGGCGAGGGTGTAGCCGCTCATCACCGCGTTGCGCATAGGGAACGACGCCTTGGTGGGCGGTGAGCCGGGCAGAAATTGCGAGATCACCAGGCCGCGCGTGGCGATCTCTTCCTGCAGGGCGGCATTCGGTGGTGGATAAACGCGGTCGATGCCGGTGCCGATCACGGCGACGGTCCGGGCGCTGGCGGCGAGGGTGGCCGTGTGCGCGGCGGTGTCGATACCGGAGGCCAGGCCGCTGACGACGGGGATACCGCACCTGGCCAAGCCGGTGGCGAGTTGGCGGGCCTGGTCGAGACCGCGGGGCACGGGCTGACGGGTGCCGACGATTGCGACCGAGGTGGCATCACGGTGGTCGGCGGTGCCTCGCATGAACAGGACCGGCGGGTGCTGGTGGATCATGCGGAGATTGGCCGAGTACTCGGCATCGAGCACGGAGACCATCCGAATACCGGCGTGCTCCCACCGATCGAGATCGCTGACGGCCTGCTCGGTTTCATCGGACGGTGTCGTGTCGAACAACGAGCCTTGAGCAGGTGCGTTGGCGGCAGCGGCGGCTTGCACGCTGCCGTGCTCTTCAAGCCGCTCGGTCACGTCGGGCCAGGCGACTCGGGGACGTCGCAGCCAGGCGATCAGCGCGGCTTGCTCCTCGCGCGTCATTACGGCCATCGTATTGGTTCGAACACATGTTCGCCGGGATTCGCGGTCCGTGAGTCGCAGCTGACCGGTCTGGGCGTTCGGGGAAGGAATGTCGGTGGGCTCCCCTAGCCTGGCGGCGTGGCGCCTTCAAGAGAGCCTGCGCCGGTGGATGGGGCGCGGCGGGATCTGTTCCGGTATCTGACCGCGGAGGAGGCGGCGGACTACCTGGCAATCATGAACCTGTTCACGGCAACGCTGCTCACCGACCTGTCCGCGAGCGAGGTTGCGGCTCAGCTCGCCGAGCGGGGTATCGGCATGTCGCGGGACACGGCTGAGGCGCGGTGCAAGCAGCTGGCGGACTGGGGGAACCTGGTGCCGTCGATCCGGGATGCGCGGGTGGCCACGGTGGCCGAATACATCCGGTCGCGGTCCCGGTACCAGGTCTCCAAGCTGGGTGGGCGGGTGCACCGGCAGGCGGTCGAGATCCTGCACACCACGGACGGGGCGCGGGAGGTGGCGCGCGAACTCCTCGGGCAGATCGTGCAGTCCCTGGACCGAATCCTGGCCATGCTGGACGGCGGCAGCACCGGCCAGGGAGCCCTGGACGCGGAGGCGCTGGCCGGTGAGGTCACGACCGTGTTCAGCAATCAGCGCGTGTTCACCGACAGCGTGCGGGACTTCTACGCCTACCTGGCCGGGATCCTGAGCCGGTACGACCTGGGTGGGGAGGAGTACGCGCAGTT
>DATATO010000263.1:0-1599 GCA_036268755.1 Mycobacteriales bacterium
TGGTCAGCTCAGCCACCTCGCGCACCCATGACACCAGACGGGTATTCGCGGTCGGGGCATTCGCCGTCGATTGCCTTTCGGACGTGGGGCCTGCCGCCGTTTTCTTCACAGATTTCCTTCCTCTCACACATATTTTTTCAGATTATCCGTAATAATTACAGCAATTAATCGTAGAACATAAGAACAAACCTGTTTCCTTGAGGCAGCATGGAGCTCATTACGCATATAAGAACCCTTCGAAAATCGCTATATAATAACCGGGATTTTTGAGATTCAACAAAATCCGCAGCTATCCACATAGCCTAACCTCGATCCGCCAGACCCCGACGGAAGACCGACAGGAGCCCCGAACGCACGGCTACTCTATGGTTGACCGAACTTGCAGTGGGCATACCTGCCGGGTAGCCGATAGGTTGCGTAAACCATCGTCCTGGCATATTCGGCCCGGCTTCGTAGATGCCAAGATGGCAGAATCGACCAGTCCCCGTTCGCCTGCGAGCAGTATCAGCTTGTCGGTGTAAAGCGTCCTGGCGACGGCTGCGACCGGCACTTGCCCGGCGATAGTCACCGACCATGTCATTAGTCCGACGACCCCGGCTGGCCGCAATGCCAAACCGGCGTCAGCAACCCGACCAGGGCCCGCCAGGCCTGGCAGAACGCTCCTCACCTTCCGTGCACCACGGCAGTCATACGCTCGGACGTCCGAAAGGGCCGCACGCCGCCCGCCGGTGGGGCGAGGCCGCCGAACAACTACGCGAACGGCCCGGTCACCAGGACGTCCGAGACCGGGACCATCGGCCATCCCGCCTGGCAACGAGGCCATCGTAGGATTGCACCACTCAACCCGACCAACATCAAGAATCAATCGGCGCCGCGATCGGAGTTGGCGTGCCCGCTTCGCTACGGCCAGGCTGTGCCCAGTCATCCGGTCGGCGGTCGGCCGCGAGTCCACTTCGCCCGAACCGCCGCCCCACTCGCTACTTGCGGAGTCCGAGGAGCTCCGCTCGCGGCAGTATGACCCTGTTCGTCTGTCCACGTAGCGGCGCTTAAGGCCTGTGCGCATCGTTCCTCAGCTCTCTGGCCGCGCGGGTGCAGCCACCCCGCCTACCTTCCCAATAAGACCTACCCTAAAGTCATATTGCGCAACGATTGCGTAACAGCAACTCACTGTCGACCCGCAGGCAGGCTGCGAGGGCTTGGCGACACGCTGAAGACTGACTGAAGGTGCAAGAGAGCCTGCCTTTCACGTCGTAATACTCCGGAGTGAGGAACGAGGTGGAGTCTCGGAGGGTGGCGAACGACCAGCCGGACTTGCCGATCGACGGCGCCGGACGGATTCGGCGCCTCGGCGCCCGAGGCTGGATGTGCGCTTTCGAGGCTCGCGACGGGCTCGCTCGCGCGCCGACAGAGATCACTCTGCACTCATTACCCCCTGGGGGTATCATGTTGGCGCCGGCCCTCCTGAGATGGGGTAGCGAAGCGGCGCCATGCGGAGAGGAAGCCCGGGTGATGGATGTACTGACGGCGACCGGGGCCAGCCTGTTCGAGGGGTTCTCCATGTTGTGGGAAACCCTGTGGGCGCTGGTACTGGGATTTACG
>DATATO010000264.1:0-3015 GCA_036268755.1 Mycobacteriales bacterium
GTTGACCCCACGGAGTTCTTCAGCGCGCAGCCCGGCCAGCAGCGCAGTCAGGATGATGGCGAGATCACGCTCAGCCCAATCGGTTTGGCGTTTCGAGTCACGGTCCTGGGCCGCCGTCTCCAGCAGAGCTTCGACGGCGTCACGGGGGAGAGCCTTAGGGAGGCTCTTGGCCAGTTTGGGCCGGCCGACAAGTTGCATGGGATTTGCGGCCAGCTGTTCTCCGGTGTAGAGGAAGGTGCACAACACATTCCAGGTGGACCAGCACCGGCGGATCGACGCGGCTTCGTGCTCGCTGGCGTAGGCGGCGAACGCCGAGCGCATCGAATCTTTCGTTATGTCAACTATGTTCATGCCTGCGGGATCATCGTTGGTGATTAGGTTGGCGATAGCGATGAAGTCCTGGCGGTAGGCCTTCATCGTGTGCGACGAGGGCTTGCGAGTTTGACGGTCGTGCAGGAACGCGATGAACCAGTCCGGAAACGGATCAGACTCGGCAGCAACGGCATCCGAGCCGACAGGCCGCGCCGGGCGAGCGTGATCGCGATTGTCGGGCACCCTTCCAACGCTATCACTAAAAGATGGATAATCAATCTTATCCATCAAACAGGCGAAAACTGTTGTGGGAACGTGATATTGCTGCGACAGCGCCCGGGGAAGATGTGTCACTATGACGAAAGGCGGTCAATTCGCTCATCGTGACGCGGCGATACAATACAAGCGTGGAAGGGTCAGCCGACGACCATGAATCGGTCGACGTCGCCGCAATGCTGCACGACAGCGATCTGTCGGCGGAGAACCGCCGCCATGTCCATAACGCACTAGCCTGCAGCATGCTCGAAGGCTGGACGCCCATCCGTGAGTCCGTAACGATGCTTATTGAGGCCGCAGCCGGCAACATCACGGGCGACGAATGCAGGGCGCGCGTTATCGCGTCCGCGAAACCACGCGATCGCCCGTCCGGTCAGCTTCTGAACACCTCAGCTCCCGACACCGTTGATGATCCGCTACCTGACGCGAAAATGGTTGCTCGGGAAGGCAAGCCGCGCCACTAGCCCGAACTGTCCGGGTCCGGGCTAGCCGTAGCTGTTACGTCACAGTGACAAAAGCAACGTGCGCAGGCGTGTGCCAGAAGCTCAACCGCCAGGCCGGATTCCGGCACTGTCACATAGTTGTGGAACGGTGTCCGGCACTGTCAGCTAGTCGCGGAATCCAAGGCCCGTAGCTGTCGGGGTTGCGCCGACTGGCGGGTGGCGGCGGGTCAGCAGGCGGGAATGCCGCTGGTCGGAGCGCTTTATCGGAAGCATCCAGGTCAGCACTTTGCCGATAAGCGACATTATGTCAAGTTAAGTCCCTCCGTATTTGTCTGTTAGCCAACGCTTTTCGACACCACGTAGCCGAGTAGCGTCTTCCCTACTGGTGATTAGGATGGGTGACCGACCGGAGCACAAGCCGCGGGATTCCTGCGAAGTCGGCGGGATTACATGTTTATAGCGGCAACGCATTCGCGATCGCGCTCGCCGCGATGAGCGCGTCATACGCTCGCGCCGCCGGCTTGCGCCCCGATGCGCGCAGTGCCGCCGCTACGGCGCCAAATGCCCGCGCGCAATCACCATCAAACGGAAGAACATCAAAGTCCGCCTCGGCCTGCTGCAAGTGCTGCTAACGGGCAACATATTTCGCTCCCGCCGATCGGCGGGCTCGCGGCGAGATACCTTGATCTACAGCCCGGATGGTACGACCTTGCCGTTTACCGTTACCTCGACCTGGCCGGTCTTCGGGTTGTACGCGATCCTGCCGTGCTCGAAGTTCGACACGCGCAGATCGCCGACGGCGTTCTCGTCGCTGATGGGGAAGCCCAGCGGACCAGCCGAACCGTTATTGCCGGTGATCGCAGGTGCGCCGTTCGGGTCGCGTTGGATATTCCACGCCTCCCGGATCTTGCCCAGGGTGATATATGCCGGCGTGCCGTCCTCGTCGTTCTTGGCGGTGATCACACCGCCCTGGAACTGCTGGAATACCACGCCGCTCTCCCGTGTGCCCGCGTTGCGATCACCCGTCAGTGGCTTGCCGAGAGTCTCCCTCTGATTCTCGGTTGCCGACGAGTACTTGGCGGCGATCGGGCCGGTCAGAGTCACTTCGACGTCGCTATCCCCGATGAGCTTCACCTCGGTGGGCTGCGCTGGGGTTGTAGACGTGGAGGTCGCGTTCGCCCCGATCTGAGGCGGAGCCGGCGCCTCGACGCTCTTGCCATTGCTGCAGCCCACAGCGATCAGCGCGACGGCTAGGCCGACGACTGCCGCGTGGCGGTAAGCGATCGTTCTCATGGGCTTCCTCTCGCGTGATGCTGTGGTTTGGCCAAGTTACTGCTGACCTCCCCGCGCGGCCCGGGCCATAACCGAACCACTTGAGTGGCGCGCGGTCGCGGTCTTCGTAGCTCCGAACAACTTACGACGCTGTCATAGACGGCGGCCACGGACACCCGGTGCTCTGTGCCGTAGCACTATTCGTGTCACTCCCCGTTCGTGCGCAGTTCCCAGGGCTGCATGCCGAGTGCATCCGCAAGGTTGCGCTGCAGCGCGACGCCGGCCGGCAGCGTGCGGTAGAAGATGCTCACCTCGGCGATCTTGCCGTCCGCGTCGAGCAGGACGAAGAATATTCCGTTGACCGCGGCGTCTCCGACTTGCAGCCGGAAGTGTGCGGCGTGGTGGGTCTCACCGCTGAGGACCTCCATGTAGGTGTCGTCGGACGACAGTCCGTTGACGGTCTTTATGGTTTCCACGGCGGCCTCGCGGCCGATGACTGGCTCATCGCCGAACGGGCCGTACAGCCGCACGTCCTCGGCGAGCAAACCGGTGAGGGTGTCTTTGTCTGGGCCGCGGTTGATGCAGTCGACAAAGGACTCCAAGGTGTCGCGGTGCGGGGCGAACGTGGTCATGGTGACTCCTCCTGGTGGGTGAGACAGGGTCGGTGCGCCTCGGCCGTCAGCCGGCCGGGAAGTAATGGCCGTTATCCAGA
>DATATO010000265.1:0-1748 GCA_036268755.1 Mycobacteriales bacterium
CCAAAGCCGCCCGCCTGCAACGGAACCCGACCCGGACCCGTATTTAGGTGCGCTGCCCGAGGGCGATCTCGGCTTGCCGCCCGAGGACATGCCGGCGCGTGCCGCGTCGGCGCCGGCGCCGGCCAGCGAGGGGACGCCCAGCATTCCGTCATTCGGCGGGGGCGGCGGCCTGCCGGGCGGTGCCGGGTGGGGGATGCCGGGGGGATTGGCGCTGCCCGGGCCCCTGCCGAGTGGCGACCAACAACTGTCGCCGAAGGATCTGGACGACGCGCGGTTGAAGTCCGACGAGCCCGAGGACCGGCTGGTGTCCGACGAGGACGATCCCGAACGGGCCGGCCATGAGCACGCCGAGCCTGCCACCGGGCCGACGACTGCGACGCTGCCCAACGGCGAGACGCTCACCGCCGCCAGCCCGCAGCTGGCCGCCGCGATCGAGGCCGCGGCGAGCGGGACTCCCATTGCGGACGCGTTCCGGCAGGAGGGTATGACCATCCCGCCGCCGGGTACCGCGGTCGGCGATCCGGTGGACCCATCGCAGCTTGCGCCCGGGGACATCGGCATGTTCACCGACCGTCACGCGCTTGCATTGGGCGACAGCCGGGCGCTGGTGAATGGCCAGATCCAGCACATCTCCACCGTGAACGGCCCCGGCTTCCTAGGCTGGGAGCACCCTCCGGTGCCGGTCAGCGCACCCGAACCGGACAGAACCGACCCACCGGCGCCCACCAGGCCGGCGATCGCCGAGAGAACCGAGACCGCGTAGAAGTAGTCCGGCTCGCGCCGGCACGGCAGAAGGAGACAGCGGATGGCAGATCGAATCCACGTGGTGCCCGCGCACTTGCGTGAAGCCGCCGGCCACCACCAAGAGACATCCCAATATCTGCGAACCCTGCCGTCGTCGCACGAGGCAATTCAGCAGAGCCTGGACTCGCTGGGCCCGATCTTCGGCGAACTGCGGGAGGCCGGACGGGAGCTACTCGAGCAACGGCGACTCTGTTACGAGCAACAGGCCGACAATCACGCGGACATCGCCGACAACCTGACAAAATCGGCCGGCATGTGGGAACAGCACGAGGCAGAGGCAGCCCAGAAACTCGAACGTATCTCCGACGACGGTCGATGACAGAGGCTGATCCCGCGTTCGACACCGTCCATCCGAGCGGCCACATCCTGGTCCGCTCATGCCGCGGTGGATACATGCACAGCGTCACGCTGACCGAGGCCGCGATGAACACCGACGCGGACAGCCTGACGCAGGGCATCCTGCTTACCGCGGACGTCTCCTACCTCAAGGCGGTGATGGGAGTCCGCGGCGAGATCGTGGCGGCCGGCTATACCCCGTCAGCCGAGGTTCCCACCACCGACGATCTCGACATCGCAATCGAAAGGCTCGTCGCGCATGAATTACCCCGGCGTGACGACACCGGCTGAATAACTAGCGAATCCAAGTCTTGACGGCGTCGCGATCCGGGGCGATATCGGTGGGCGGCTCGACAGGATTGGCGCCGAACAACTCTCGCGCCCGGCCCAGCAACGCACGCACTTCATTCAACTGCTGCTGCAGCCCCGATTCAGCCACACGCTCAGGCTACTCAGATGCCGTTATTCACACAATTCACCCGCCGTTTCAAGTAACAACAGCGCAGGAGAGGTACTGGCGATGACGGTAGGCTTGGCCGGTGGCAATCTTCGGGCGAAATACGGCGCGTCAGCGCCTCCGGAGAGCTGCTCAAGAATCGCTGAAGATC
>DATATO010000266.1:0-7539 GCA_036268755.1 Mycobacteriales bacterium
GCCGCGGCTAAGGTGCTCGCCGGCCGCGGCACGGCCGGGACCGAAGCCGTGCGCGAAGTTGTCCGTGGCGCCGGGCTGGCCCTGCTGGCCTTGGCGCTGCTGGCACCCGCGTTCCACCCCTGGTATTTCCTGTGGCCGCTGGTGCTCTTATCGGTGTCGCTGCGTCACCCGCGAGGGCTCGCCGCGTTGTCGATCACCGCGGCGGTCCTCTGTTTCCTGGTGCTGCCGGACGGCTATAACCTGGCGCGGCTAACCCTAGTACCGGGCACGCTAGCCACAATCACGGCAACGCTAGTGCTCGCCGCCATGGCCATCAACCGGTTGCGGACCCACCGAGCCCGCGGTCACCAGGCGAGCGCCTGAGCCCGCCGCTTGACCTCGCGGGCCTTATGCCCGTGCAGCGCGGCCGCAGGAGTGGCCGCCAGCGACTCGTCGACCGTGAAGAGCCACTGCAGCATCTGTTCGGGGGTGAAGCCGTTGTCGCGCAGCACCGTCATGATGCCGGCGATGTGCGCCGCAATCCGCTCGTCCCTCGTGACCAGCTCGCCGGGGACATACAAAATACCGTCCCGACGCCGCGCCACAAGCTCACCCTCGGAGATCAAACGATGCACCTTGGTGATACGTATATTGAGGCGCTCGGCCACCTGCGGGACCGTGAGCCATTCGTTAGAAGAGATCGGCTGTTCATCTACCACGAGGGGAAACCGTACACTGACCGCCGTGAACGTTACCGCCACAGATCCCATGCTGGGAACGTTGCTGGAGCAGCGCTACCGCATCCGCAACCTCATCGCGCGTGGTGGCATGGCGGCGGTGTACGAAGCCCTCGACGAACGACTCGAGCGAATCGTGGCCGTCAAGCTCATGCATCCCACATTCGCGGGAGACCCTGTTTTCGCAGATAGATTCATGCGTGAGGCACGCGCGGCGGCGGCGCTGAACCACCCTCATATCGTGGCCGTGTTCGACCAGGGACATCATGACTCCGTCACATATTTGGTGATGGAGAAAGTCGAGGGCACCACGCTGCGTGGCATCCTGCGGCAGAAGGGCCGGCTCAGCCCGGCAGAGGCGGTCGGCGTGATGGAGCCGATCCTCGCGGCACTGTCCCAGGCTCACGATCGTGGTTTCGCTCACAGAGACGTCAAGCCGGAGAACGTACTCGTCTCCCCCAGCGGGGTAGTCAAGGTGGCCGACTTCGGCCTGGCCAGGGCCATGGAGGGCAGCCACAATCTGACCAGCCGCAGCACTTTGCTTGGGACGGTCGCCTACCTGTCCCCGGAGCAGATCGTCAATGCCGAATCCGACGCCCGAAGCGACGTCTACGCCGCCGGCATTCTGCTGTACGAGCTGCTCACCGGAGAGAAGCCCTACCGGGGCGCGTCGGCCATGGATGTGGCATATCAACACGTCAACAACGACCTTCCCGCCCCATCGGTGAAGCTGCCGGGGCTGTCACGGGAGCTTGACGAACTGGTCGCACACGCCGCCCGGCGCGACCGGTCACAGCGCTTCGCAACGGCGGGTGCTTTCCTTACCGCCATACGGCAGGTGCGGCACCACCTGGGTATCGTCCCCAAGCTCGTGTGTGCCGGGACGTCCGGCGTCCCCGCCGGCGATCCGACGCCGCCGGACCCGGGCCCGTGGAACAACGCACCGGCACAGCCGCTGCACCCCGTGGCACCGCCGACCGCAAACCTAGACACGCCGCCCGTCGGCAAGCCAGTTCAGCCGCGCACGTCCACCACGGTCATGCCACCGCCCAGCGGTCCGCAATCCGGTGTGCTTCGCGGCTCGGCCGCACCGACACCCGGACCCGAATACCCGCCACTGCCGCCCAGCAGCTACCCAGAGCTACAAACATCGGGCAATCTGGAGCGCAAGCGACTCGTCCTGGGGCTCGTCGCCGGCGCGGTCGCGCTGCTCCTGATAGTCGGGGGGATTTGGTGGTATACGTCCAGCAATAACGTCGCCGCGCCGAAGCTGGTCGGTCTGAGTAAGACGGAAGCACGCAAGGCAGTTGGGGACGCGGGGTTGAAGCTGCGCTACGGAAAGGCTCAGTACTCCGACACCGTGAGCGAAAATGTCGTGCTCAGCCAAAAGCCCGGCGCGAAGCGCACCCTCGATAAGGGCGACGCCGTGACGGTGGTGCTGTCGCTGGGCCCACGCATCAGAGCCATTCCATCGGTACGGGGCAAACCCCGGCAGGAGGCCGAGAACATCCTCAAGGCCGCACACTTCAAGTCGGTGATTACCGAGGAAGAAAGCCAGGACGTCCCCGGCGGCAGCGCCGTCCGTACCTCGCCCGCCGAGGGGACGCAGGCCAATGTCGACACCCAGGTGGGACTCGTCATCAGCAAGGGCCGCGGATCGACGACGGTCCCGGACGTGGCGGGCCTGCCGCAGGGCGACGCCGAGGCGCTGCTGCAGGATCACGGTCTGGTGCCTCAGGTCACCACCGAGGCGTCCCCGGACGTGGATCCCGGTAGCGTGATTCGGCAGGACGTGCCGGCCGACTCCACGGTGGATAAGGGCACGAAAATCACCATCACCGTGAGCTCCGGTCCGGACCTGGTCGATGTTCCTTCGGTGCAGGGCATGTCGTGCAAGCAGGCGAAAAAGATCCTGACGGACAAGGGCTTCACGGCGAACTGTCAGGGATCAGACAACGGAAGCGTTTTCCTGCAAACCCCCATGGGCGGAACCAAGGCCAAGAGCGGCAGCACAATCACGCTGTTTACGTTCTTCGGTGCATAAACCTGTATAAACTGCATTTATAGGTTCTATCTTGTCAATTTTGTTACGAATCCGTGATTGGAAACGATAACCGATAGTCACTATCGGGGTTCTGAAAGCAATGCGGGGTTCGACATGTCGGTGCCGAGCGAACTGGAATATTTGTTAGACCTAGCGGCGGTAGGCCGGGCCGAGCAAGGTGAAAGGCGCGGGAGGAAATTCGCCGAGGTGGCGGCACAACGTCACCCTGGAGATCCGGATGGGCTTCGAAAACTCATCGGGGTCGCCCTCAGCGAGATCGACGCCGGTTGGCCGAAGTCGGCTCACGGACCGGCATGGCTATGGGGACTGCTGAGTGGGCCGGTCTCGTCTGCCGGCGTTCCGAGTCTGCGATACCGAGAAATTCTCGACGCCGTTTTCGGGGTGACTCGGGAACCTCGATCTATGGGTTCCTACCGGGAGGCCATGGCCGCTAACCTGGCAATGTTGGTGATAGATCGGGCTCGAGATCTGAGAACAGGCCGCCTTGCCGAAGCTCCCTGCAGGAGTCCGCGGAACCCGCTCCCCGATGGGGTTCGGTTTGACGCGGTACGGGTGGACCCACTGACCAGTGAGGTGGGAATCGTGCTGCGGCGCCCGGCGCGGGCTTATCGAGCACCATCGGAGAGCCGCCTCGACCGTCCCGTTGCAGTGCACCCTCGGCTCGTCGGCAGCTTCGAGGCGGCGCTCCGCCTCTTTGGGTCGGGCCTGTCAGCTGGCACGACCGAGTCGGCTCCGGCCGCCGACGCAGTCCCACAGCCGGGGCAGCCGGAGCTTCCCGATCAGCTGGTGGTCATTGCGAGCGATATAGACAACCGCAAGAAGGACGTCCAGGCATTACTGCGTCATCCGGTTTTCACCCCCTACCACCGGGGAGATGTGTTCGTACTGCCCGGGAAGGATCAAGACCCCGAGGAACTACGTCCACTCGCTCGGGCCCAAGGGGTCCGGCTCCTGGAGCAACGCACGGGTAATTCGGGTTCTGTAGCAGGTGGGCGTGGTTCGCAGCTGAACCGCATAGAGTTCGGCCGTGAAGTCCGCATTGTCACGCAACGCAAGTTAGCCTTGCCTGATCTCCATAGCCGCAGCGCGGCCGATCTAGGCTGACATGACGGGCACCCTCGCGGTGCTGGGCTAGCGGCGAGGACGGCAGCATGCACGGTGACCGGCGGGTTCTGGAATTTCTCAACGAGCAGTTGACCGCCGAACTCACGGCCATCAACCAATACTTTCTGCACGCCAAGATGCAGGAAAACTGGGGCCTCGTCGAACTCGCCGCTCACACCAGGGCCGGGTCACTGGATGAGATGCGGCACGCGGAGAGCGTCACCGACCGCATCCTGGTTTTGAACGGCATCCCGAACTATCAGCGCCTGTTCGCAGTGCGCATCGGCCAGACGGTACCCGAACAGCTGGATTGCGATCTGCTCATTGAGCAGGAGGCCGTCGAGCGGCTGCGACGCGCCGTCGAGCATTCTCGTTCCGTCGGCGACCTTACGTCGACCAGGCTGTTCGAGAGCATCCTCCGCGACGAGGAACGGCACGTCGGTTACCTTGAGGCTCAGCTGGGCTTGGTCCGCTCGCTCGGCGAGAAATCCTACCTCGCCGGCCTGGCGAACCGCCCCGCCGCCGTGTAGGCATAGGCCAGGCCGCAATTCTCAGCATTTTATGAAGAAATGTCGGCGACCCCTGGGTCTTAGGAGACATAGGTTCACAAATGCCGAATACGCCTGCGCCCCTTGGACTACGGCTGGAACGGGACCGCGGTCAGGGCAATAAGGGCGTCGGTGTTGTCTCCGGCGGCAGCCTTGTTGGGCTTGCGGACACCGCATCGCTGACATTCGTGCAGCAACACATACCGCTGCCGCTCGTAGTTCGCCGACACGGGCCGCATCATGCCCTCGCAGCCGGCCGCGCGGTCGCCGGGGTTGATGTCGACGTGCCGTGACCACAGGCACGCTGGGCAGTGGTTGGTAAATCCCGTCCCGGCGACTCGCCTGCCGCAGTTGCCGCACGCGAAGTCCTCGACCCGGCGCTGAAACCGGGGATCGCCGGTCATCTCGGACTCCCGTCCTGCGCGTCCTCGCCCGGCGACACCACACCGTTCTCGTAGGCGAACACCACCGCCTGCGCGCGATCCCGGATTCCCAACTTGCTGAACACGCGACTGACGTGTGTCTTCACCGTCTGCTCCGCCACGACGAGCCGCGCCGCGATCTCCCGGTTGGCCAGACCCCGAGCGACGAGCACCAGGATTTCCCGCTCGCGCTCGGTCAGAACGGCCGCCGGTTCGGACCTGGGCCGGACGAAGTTCTCGACCAGGCGACGCGTCGCCGCCGGCGACAGAAGCGACTCCCCCGAAGCGACCACGCGCACCGCCGACACGAGTTCCGCCGGCGGGGCGTCCTTGAGCAGAAAACCGCTGGCACCGGCTCGCAGCGCCTCGAAAATGTAGTCGTCGACATCGAAGGTCGTGAGCATGAGCACCCGAGGCGGCTGCGACGGCCACTGACAGGCGAGCAAGTCGCGACAGGCCGAGACTCCGTCCTGAACGGGCATTCGGACGTCCATCAACACCACGTCCGGGGTGGTGGCCGACGCCACACGCACGGCTTGGGCGCCGTCGGCGGCGGTGCCGACCACTTCGATGTCATTCTGCGCGGCCAGCAGCGCGGCAAGACCTGCGCATACCATGGACTGGTCGTCGACGACCAGCACACGAATCGTCACGCCGCCTCCCGAGGGGCAAGTGGCAACTCAACGTCGACGACGAATCCCCCGTCCGGCTCCCGCCCGGCGGTCATCACGCCGGAATGCAGTGCCACCCGTTCCCTCATGCCTATCAACCCTAGGCCGGAACGTTCGGCGGAGCCCGGCGGCTCTACCCCCGCCGCCTCCGCGGCGGTGTTGGCGACCCGAATCGTCAACGTCGAATCTCTGCAGTCCAGGACAACATCGACACTGGCACCCGGCGCGTGACGTATCACGTTGCTGAGCGCCTCCTGTACTACGCGATAGCCGGTGAGTTCCAGACTCGGCGGCATAGCCGGAAACTCGTCCGGTATCGAGGCCGTTACCCGTATTCCGGCGCGTCCAGCGCCCTCGACGACCCTGGAAAGATCGGCGAGCCGTGGCTGAGGTCCATGCTCCGCGGCGCCCCCGTCCTCGTCGCGCAGGACCACAAGCACCTGGCGAAGCTCCGTCAGCGCCAGCCGTGCCGAGGCCGCAATGTCAGAGAATTCCCGGGCCGCCGGCTCGGGCACGTTCGCCAGCCGATATGGGGCACTCTGCGCCTGCACCGTGATCAACGACATGTGGTGCGCCACCACGTCGTGGAGCTCGCGGGCGATCCGGGCCCGTTCCCCGAGCAGCTGCCGCTTCTCGCGCTCGGTCGCGCTGACCTGTTGCTGTTGCGCCAGCCTAAGCTTGACCTCGCCCCGCGTCCGCACAACCCACGACGCGGCCAGGACCAGCGCAAAGATCACCGCTGCGGTCATCGTGTAGCCAAAGCGGGCGCGGTCGGGCAGCCAGAGCAACAGCGTCACCTGGGTGGCCGCCGTGACCAGCCACATGCCGACGATCTGCACCAGACTTCCGACCCGCTGACCGACGATGAATAACACGATTGCGTAGATCAGGATGCTGGTGACCGGCCAGGGCCAGGGCTCGCTCGCCGACACCGGGGCGGCGACCAGTGAGATCACCACGCAGGCGGCGAGTTCCGCTCCCCAGCCAAGCAGCGGTCGGTACGGCAGCGCGAACAGGGGAAGAATCGACATCGCCGCGAGCAGGAAGGGCGCAAACCCGGGGGTGTCGTAATGCTGATAGAGGTCCAGCCAGCTGATCATCGGCAGGCCGAACAGACACGCGACCGCAAACGAGATGCGGCGGGGCGAGCCGGCGATGAAGGCCGTTACCGGTCCCGGGCGGCGTAGTTCAGTGGTCATCGGTCGCGAGCCTAGCCCGATCCGCTTCGCGACTTCTCGAGGCCAGCTCATAGCTGGTGCAGGAAAGCGACGAAGAAAACGGCCGCACCCAGTGAGACCACACCAGCGGCACCGATCACATGGGCAGAGCCGCCGCGACCGAGCAACCGCGTGGCCAGCGCGCGTTGCAGCCAACCCAGCCCGGCGAACAGAGCCAAGTAGACCGGCACCAGAGCCAGAGCCAGAATCGCGTGGACAACCCAAGCGCCCGCCAGGGTAGGTCCGCCCCACGCCGTGTCGGCGCTGCCGCCGTCGGTGAGGCCGTAGAGCAACACACACCGGACGGTGTTGGGGACCGCGAGCAGCCATGTGAACACCGCGAGCGCGCCCAGCGGGAGGCCGCACAGGTTGTATAGCAGCGCGGAGAACCAGCCCCGCCCGCCCGCCACGACCGGGGCGCCCGAGCCGTAGGCGGCGAGTCGCCGCTGCGCCTCGTTGATCTTCTTGATTCCGAGCAACGTGGCCGGCAGGCCGACGATACTGAGCGGAAGCCAGCCCATCGCCGCGTTGGAGTTTCGCCAGACGCGGATCGCGAATTTGTTCAAACGCGAACGCGACACTGTTACTAGCTCGGCGGATCGAACCGCTGTGTGTGTGGCCATGATGTGCTCCCCAGATGTTCAATCGGAGAATTAGGAACGCACACCACGTTAGAGAGAAATAACCTCCCTTTCGCCACACCATAGGCTGAACCGAACCCCTACCGGGGTACTACAAGACCCTCAAAAAGCTGGGGGTGGTCGGTTAGCTATGCAGCATGTCGGCGACTAAGAAC
>DATATO010000267.1:0-8205 GCA_036268755.1 Mycobacteriales bacterium
GGCGACGTCGCGACTAATCATGTTGCCACTCTGGATAGGGCATGGCCATTCGGGCTTTCCTCGTTGTTGCGGCTATCTGTCGTACTGTTTATTAGATCTCTGCTCGGCAACCCGGCGATCGCAGGAGGTCTTTGTCGATGATCGGAATGATGGGCGTATCCGGGGTACGTTTCCTCATCGAACTTCTTGGACCACTTTCTCGATAAGCGATCCACATTTTTCAGGGCACCTAAGTTTGATATCAAACGGATCGGTTATTACGCTCACTTGGTCAATTTAGTATCCAAATTTGGCAATTTTCTGGCAGAGTTGGACAACACCATGCTGGCCAGCGACCCTGGGAGTCGCCGTTGAAATCGGAAAGTGGGCTATCGCGTCGCGACGAGACGCATTCGTCGGTACTCACCGCCCTGCTCGTAGGCCCTCTGTCGGCTACACCTGCCTCCCGACCTGCGGCCTCGTCAACTCGTACGAGGCGGAACTCGGTGACCCGTGCCCCTCGCCAAACCGACTCGCGAAGCGAGCCTGTCTGCGGCATTTGTCACTTCCTGCCGCTGCTTCGGGCAAGTGGCTTGCCGACGTGTCAAAAACGTAGCATTCTCAAGAAAATTTTCGCGATTTACTGCGCCTAGGAGCCAGGTTATGACCACTGTCGGATTCATCTACCCCGGGCATGCGGCCGAAGATGACTATCCGCTGGCGGAGAAGCTATTGGGTGAGGGGCTCACCTTGGCCGTGGAGCATATCTACGGTGAGGACGTGTATGCCGTGGAGCAGCTCAAGGAGCTGGGCAGCCGGGATCGGCTCGCCGACGGCGTGCAGCGGCTTTCCAAGTACCAACCGGATTCCGTCATGTGGGCCGGCACTGGCAGTAGCTTCGTCTATGGCTTGGACGGCGCCCAACGCCACGTGGACGAACTGTCGGGCGCGGCCAGTGTTCCCGCCTCCAGCACGTCGCTTGCCTTCATCCATGCGGTGCGGGCGCTCGACCTGCAGCGGGTCGCCGTCTCTGCGAGCTATCCCGTTGAAGTTACCGATCTATTTGGCCAGTTCCTCGCCGATGCCGGCATCGAGGTGGTCAACCTCGCCGCCGCCGAAATCGCCACCGCGACGGAAGTTGGACAGCTCGGCGGGAAGGCCGTGATCGATCTGATCGTCGGCTATGACCACCCCGAGGCCGAGGCCATGCTCGTCCCGGACACGGCTATGCGTACCTTCGGCCTCGTCAACGACGTGGAGGAGCAGATCGGCAAGCCCGTGCTTACCGCCAATCAGGTCACGATCTGGGAGGGGCTGCGGCTGGCCGGCGATCACCGCACGGTGCCCAACGCGGGCGCGCTGCTGCGGCCCAACACGCCGGGCCGGCACGCTGAGCGCTGAGGTGTAACGCGTGGAGGGGCATTCGGAGCGCGAAGGCGCTGCCCTCCACCCAGCATTTTGTGACTAAACGCCGGCAGTGTTTAGTCACAAATGTCGAGATGACCTGCGGATGCCCCCAGTCAGTCTGTGGCTATGGCGACGTACTTGGTCTCCAGAAATTCCTCGATCCCTACTCTGCCGCCCTCTCGCCCCAAGCCGGATTGTTTGATACCACCGAATGGTGCCGCCGGATTGGACACGATGCCCTGATTGAGGCCGATCATGCCGGCCTCGAGCCGCTCGCAGACCCGCAGCGAGCGCTGCAGGTCGCGGGTATAGGCGTAGCTCACCAGCCCAAACTCGGTATCGTTGGCCCAATCGATCGCCTCGTCTTCGGTATCGAAGACCGCAATTGGAGCCACCGGCCCGAAGATTTCCTCCCGGGCGATGCGGACGGTCGGATTCACGTCGGTCAGCACGGTCGGTTGGTAGAAATGGCCGGGTCGATCGATCCGATGACCGCCGGTGAGCAAGCGCGCCCCCCGCCGCTGTGCGTCGGCGACCAGCTCCTCGACCTTGTTGACAGCCTCCGCGTTGATAAGCGGTCCCACGTCGACGTCGTCGTCCGTACCGCGCCCGACGGTGAGCGAGGACATTCGCTCGGTCAGGGCAGTCGTGAACGCCTCGGCGATCCCGCGTTGCACATAGAACCGGTTTGCGGCGGTGCAGGCCTCACCGATGTTGCGCATCTTGGCCTGCATTGCGCCGGTGACGGCCGCGTCCAGGTCGGCGTCGTCGAACACCAGAAACGGCGCGTTGCCGCCGAGTTCCATGGACGTGCGTAGGATCTTGTCGGCGCACTGTTCTAGTAACCTGCGGCCTACCTCAGTGGACCCGGTAAATGACAGCTTGCGAGCCCGACCGTCGGTGATGATCGGCTTCATGACGCTGCCCGAACTGCTGGTGGTGACGAGGTTGAGCACGCCGTCGGGCAGCCCGGCCTCCGCCAGGATCTGAGCCAGGGCCAGCATCGACAGCGGGGTCTGACTGGCAGGCTTCATGACCATCGTGCAGCCCGCCGCAACTGCCGGGCCGATTTTGCGGGTACCCATGGCAGCCGGAAAATTCCACGGCGTGATCAGAATCGTCGGACCGACCGGCTGACGCATAATGAGGAACCGCCCGCTGCCGCCCGGGGCGGTGGCGTAGCCGCCGTCGATGCGAACCGCCTCCTCGGCAAACCAGCGGAAGAACTCCGCGGCGTAGGCGATCTCCGCCCTCGATTCGGCGAGCGGTTTACCCATCTCGAGCGTCATGACCAGCGCCAGCTCGTCCTGACGCTGCATCATCAGCTCGTAGCCGCGGCGCAGGATCTCACCCCGTTCGCGCGGCGGGTGCGCGGCCCAGTCGGCTTGGACGGCGACCGCCGCATCCAGCGCGGCCATCGCGTCGGCGGGGGAGGCGTCGGCCACCTGACACATCACGGCGGAGGTGGACGGGTCCGTCACGTCGAAGGTCCGGCTGTCCTGGGCGGGTTGCCACTTTCCTCCGATGAACAGGTCCTTGTTCACCGCCGCGATCGCGCGGTGCTCCCGGTCTGCGGAGTGTTTCACTGTGTTCATACCGTCCCCCTGTTGGACGCCGTCGCCGTTCCCGCTGGCCTATTGATACTTCCTTCCCGATCCTGCCCGCATCTATTCGTGGATTCCAGGACCAGGGAGCACCTTTCGGACAGTCCGGCTTGATCGCCATTGCTTTCGCCAAGCCGGACCTAGTGTGGCTCGGTCGATCGACGTAGCGGTTTGTGGTCCGGGTTGGCCTTACTTGCGCCGAGCGCAATGGCAGGGTTCGCGCTGGAAAACCTAGCCGTAGGGTTGCGTTCGGTGTGGGAACGGGAGGGAGGGGTATCAATGACGAACGAGCCGTTACCACCCGCACTCGAAGTAGCGCGGCTAGTCGGCGGCGGTGACTCCTCGGCCGTCGCGGTGGCACGGGCCGCGCTGGATCGTGCCGCTCGCACCGACGCAGAGCTTCGGGCGTTCACCGAGCTGTGGCCCGATCGAGCGCTCGAGATCGCCCGGGAGGTAGACGAGCGGCTTGCGTCGGGGGAGCGGCTTGCGCTGGCGGGAGTGCCGATCGGGTTGAAGTCGCCGGGTTCGCGGCAAGGGGTACAGGTGCGTCGCCTCATTGCCGCAGGGTGTGTGCCGATCGGTGTCACGGCGGTGCCAGCGAAGGCTACGCCGTGGCAGACCTGGGGCCAGACCGATCGCGGTTCCACCGCAAATCCGTGGCGGCCGGACCGTTCCCCCGGTGGCTCCTCGGCGGGCTCGTCGGCGGCGGTCGCGGCCGGAATCGTGCCGATGGCCACTGCGGTCGACGGCGCGGGTTCCACCCGGATCCCGGCGGCGTGGTGCGGCGTCGTGGGGCTCAAGCCCACCAATGGGCTGATACCGACGACGGATCCCACGGGCCTGAGTGTGGGTGGCCCCATCGCGCGTACGGTGGCAGACGCCGCCGCGTACCTCGACGCCGTCGCCGGTACCGCTCTGCTGGCCGTCGTTCGCGAGCCGACCGCATTGGACCCCGTCTCCGCCACATGGTCGGCGAACCTGGGCTTCGCCGATACCGATCCGGAGGTCGCGGAGGTGGCCCACAAAGCCGTTGCACGCATGACCCGCGCCGGCCTGGTCGCACTCGTAGACGTGCCGCTCACGCTGCTAGACCCACAATCGACGTGGCTCTCACTGCGATCGGGCCGGGGCGGGGGTGCCTACCGGGAGCTCAACCGCGACGAGCTTCGACGGCTGTTTGCGCAGTTAGATGTCCTGATCACGCCGACCACACCGAACCGTCCCCACGGTCACGACGGACCCGGGGAGACCATGAGCACGGCGTTGACGTGGGCATTCAACCTCAGCGGGCATCCGGCGATCAGCGTCCCGGCCGGCTTCACCGCCGACGGCTGCCCGGTCGGGGTTCAGTTCATCGCCCGCCACGGCGACGAGGCAACCCTGATCCGGCTCGCGGCAGCCTGGGAACGGCTGGTCCCTTGGCCGTTTCCTGATTTACCGTGACAGGGCTCGCGTGCGTTGCAGAGCCAAAGATGCCTTTCGATGAGTTCGGCTCGCCTCCGGTAATCGCGGATCGGTTCGCCTGGCTAAATCGACTGCCGGCATGCTGCCTATCATTGCGCCTTGGAAGGATGGGGCAACGATACTGAGCCCTTGTAACGCTCCGCCGATTCCCTGGCCTCCGGCTCGTTTGGCGCGCTGAGCAGCCAGAACGGCGTGTAGAGCGAGCGGGCGCCGAGGCGATTCCGCAAGTGCCTCCCGGCTCTTGTACGGCCTGCCGCCATACTGCCAGGAGCTGACGGATACACCAGGTGCCCGTTCCAATGCGCGTTCCATCAACACAGCCATCTCCACGGGACCTATTCCCCCAGGGACCGGCGTTATATTTTGGGGAATGTCGAAGGCCTCGCGCCTTACGTCACTGAGGATCCGGCCGTCGGCCTGAGGAACGAACCCCGAGTCCACCACTAGTCGGTGATAGGGCCGTAGATGTTGTCTTCCTAGCAGCCGTGGCCGTCCAGTGCTGGAGACGACGATATCGGCCTCATGGATCCGAGTGAGATCGTCGCCCATATCGAGCTCTATAGGAGTAATTCCGTCGGCTTTGAGTAAGCGCGCGACGCCTTTTCCTACGAATCCCTTACTTCCTACTAACGCGATAGTTGGATCGTCGGCTGTGAAAGGCCGGACAACCCGTACGATCCCCTCTGCCGTTGCGCACGCGGGATATGGCGATTCATCACCGAGTAGCGCGTCGATATCTTTTTCCGGCTTGATAAGCCGAATCAGCCCGTTGAATTTTTCAGGTACAGGCATCTGGACGATAATACCCAAAGTATTAGGGTCTGTGTTGAAGTCTTCGATACGGTCGGCGAAGCTAGCTTGGCTTATATCGTGTGGCAGCACAACATGATTTACTTCAAATCCTAGGTAAGAAAGATTTCTCACCTTCTGCTCGGCAGAGATGCGTGAGGCCTTCGCTCGGACGTGTACCTCAGGGGGGTGATAGGGCGCTGCCAGCAACCGTAAAATTGCTACCCGTTTTTCGGTTAATCTGCGATCGGACTGGTAATGCGAAAATGATTGACGTATTGTTCGCAGCAGTTGCGATCCTGAGGTGATGCTGCTGATCCTCACCATTGGAAGCTCGCGGCCTTTTCCCAGCTAAGCTTTTCTAGTGTTTCTGGTACGGGATCGAGAGATTCTAAGACATCCGAGGGAATTTCTTCATTGCCAATTTTCTCATGGAAAGATAGATCATCAATATATACATTTCTTTTATGCCTTAGATAAACCCGAATGAATTCGTCCGGCGCTGGGTAGTACTCATAGCTGGAAAAAGTTCCGTAATGAGCAATCCAAACGATGCTTTCCGGGTCACCAAGTTCGCCTGCCATATTTTCACGCAATGCCATGGCGGCGCCCGCAAAATCTAGTGTTATCCCTAATCCGTTGGGGTTTGTTCGTATCTCCGAAAGGATCACCACGGCTGGACGCTCGCTAGATTCAGGGATGAAGGCTCGCGCTAAGCAATGCGCGGTACCCTTCACATTTTCCCAGTGCAGGATCGTCTCGATGCGTTGGTAGCCCGAGGGTAGCATTTCGATATGCGTGTGAGCATCGAGATTTGTCATAGCATCCTTACAGAGACCTTACTGACACCCCTTGAGCCAGTCACCCTACCGTCAGCCACTCTAATGAGAAAGGCGCTCGGGTCCACGGCGCAAGCGCCGAGCGACGGAGCCGACATCAGATGACGAGCTCGACTATGTAGCCTACGAAACCCCGTGAATGAACGGCTTTATCCTCCGAGTCGTGAAGTTCGGTGAATCGCCCAGACCCGGGTACCGTGGTAGAAACCTTGCTGTTGTCCGGATTTGGCACGTAACGCATATGCGCTGCGCGAATGGATGCGACGGTGCCCGTGGTTACCGGGGTACCATCCGGCACGCCGCCGTGATGGTCTTCGCAGCGATCGATTGTTATGGCCGCACCACTTGGAAGGCTTCCAGGGTGTGACATTCCATGCATGTAGCCCGCGACGTTCCCGGGTTGAAGCAGAACAGGCGCTGCGGAACCGAGGGGCAATCCCTGGTCCACCAATTAAAGACCCGACACCGGTGACACGGATGCTCAGATCCCGCAGGCAACCACTGCGCGGCAGCTGGACACAGCGCTAACGTGAATACACCCATTAGGTGGCTGTGGGTGCGACACTCGATTAGCATTCGGTCACTCAGTGGCCGGGCCACTCGGCACTCCTGCGCCGTGCGTTACCGCGGCAGCTCGTACGACTGCCGACGCAGCTCGCGCATCCAAGTGAGCAGCTCCTCGGGTTCACTGGGCAGCGCAGCGGACAGAGTCCGGTGGCCGTCGGCGGTTACCAGCACGTCATCCTCGATGCGAATTCCGATACCGCGATATTGCGGCGGCACCAACTCATCGTCGGGCTGGAAATACAGTCCCGGCTCCACCGTGAGGACGTAGCCCTCCTTCAGCTCTCCCTTGCCGTAGAACTCGGCCCGGGCCTGCGCGCAGTCGTGCACGTCGAGACCCAACATGTGTCCGAACGAGTGCAGCGTCCACCGCCGGTGAGTCTGGTTTTTGGGGTCCAGCGACTCTTCCGCCGACACGGGCAGGAAGCCGAGTTTTTCCAGACCCTCGGCGAGCACGGTCATGCACGCGGTGTCGACATCTTTCCAACTCGCCCTGGGCTTCACGGCCGCTTGGCCGGCGAGTGCCGACGCATAAACGATGTCGTAGATCTCCCGTTGCTCTGGGCTGAATTTTCCGGAGATCGGCATGGTGCGGGTCACGTCCGCGGTATAGAAATGTCGGTTCTCCACACCGGCATCCAATAACAGCAGCTCACCGGGGCGGCAGACGCCGGTGTTGCGCGTCCAATGCAGCGTGCAGGCATGCGCTCCCGCCGCCGCAATGGTGCCGTAGCCGACGGCGTTGCCGTCATGACGGGCCCGGAGCCCGAATACCCCGTCGATGAGCCGCTCGGCGCTGGAGCCGTCAGATGACAGCGCCCGCACCACGTCCTCGAAGCCCCGGATGGTCGCGCCGACCGCATCGTCCAACTGCGCTACTTCCCAGTCATCCTTGACCAAGCGCAACTCCGAGAGCGTGGTCGCCAGCTCCTCGTCGCGCGCCGACTCGGTGTTGGCGGCAGACATGACGGCCTTGTCGACCGCCGGATCGACTCCCCGGATGACCGCGGTCTGCTCCGCGTCCAATTTGGCGAGGCGCGTCGGTAGTTCAGTTAGCTCCGCGCAGGCCACGCCTAGCCGCGCCTGATGCTCGCCGAGGGCCAGGCGCGGCCCGGTCCATAGCTCGCCGTGATAACTGGTGAAGAACTCGTGATTGCTGCGGTCTCCGCGCGACCGCAGGTATAGGCGCGCGTCGTGACCGTCGCCGGCGGGGGAGAGCACCAGCACGGCGTCCGGCTCGTAGTAGCCGGTGAGGTAGGTGAAGTCAGAATGGGGTCGAAAGTCATATTCGACGTCGTTGTTGCGAACTTTTGGCGGCCCGGTTGGGATGACCAGCGTCCATCCCGCGAACGCCGCCGACACGGCGGCGCGCGCCCGGGCGTGATGCTCGGCCCCGGAGACCGGAGCGGTGTCGAGGTCGGTCGGTTCCTCCCAGCCTCGCGCCATGAGCTCAACAAGGGGGCCGGGTAGCTTTCGAGCAGTCACGACTCCACCGTATCGGGCATGGCCGCGAGTCGTCGTCACCCCGGCGGTGACTTGTGCACATTGTCGTTTTTAGC
>DATATO010000268.1:0-1609 GCA_036268755.1 Mycobacteriales bacterium
ACGCCCGCCACAACGCCGTCGACGGTATCGCACATCGCCGCACCCAGGAACGACCGTCACTACGTCCCGTTGTCGCTCGGGCAACTGATCGGATCTTGACGGCTGATCGGTGGCCTGCGCGGTCCGGCGCCCCCCTATTAAACCGGACCGCGCTCCTCTGATCGGCTGGAACGGTCGGCGCGGCGCCGCCTGCTTTGGATGAAGGCGGGGGCCTGGCGCGGCTCCGTCGTTTCTTCCGGTTAGACGGGCCGCTGCCCCGACCGCCCACCAGAATCCTTCTGCACTGGTTTGATGGTGGAACCACCGGTGCCGCGATTGTCCTGCGGGCCGCGGCCGCTCGTGGCCCAGCTCGGCCGGTCACCCCTATAGCATCAAGCCGGCCGAGCTTCTCCGCTCCCTGATGGCCAATTCGGTTCACTTAGGGCATACCCTTGAATGGTGCTCAAAGCATCCATACACCATCTATACAGATGTTACATGGATGGAAAAAATGACCCAGAACGTTCACGAACTGAGACCAAAGCCTCCTGAAACCGAAAAAATCACGATCAATCTTGGTTATGTCGACTTGGGTCACGTCGATTTAATGGTGCAGGACGGGTTCTACTCTAACCGAACTGATTTCATTCGAACGGCGATCCGCAACCAACTCGAGCGCCACGCCGACGTAGTCAAACAGTCCAGGGCCCGAAAAAGCCTGGAGCTCGGTTTGCGAAACTACAGCCGAGAGGATCTCGAAGCGGCGCGGCGGGCCGGTGAGATGCTGCACATCAATGTTCTGGGCCTTGCCAGCATCGCCCAAGACGTCACGCCCGATCTCGCCCGCGCCACCATTGCCTCAGTCTCCGTGCTGGGGGCCTTGCACGCCAGTCCGGCGGTCAAGGCCGCTCTGGCCGACAGGACGAGGTGAAGACGATGCTGAACCAGGACACATTTCGCGAAGCCACACGGCTGACGCATGCGGGCCAACTGGCCGAAGCCACCGCGCTGCTTCAGCGCATGCTACGCGGGGAGTGCGCGCCAGACGCGACATCGCGCACCCCGGAGCGGATCTCCCTTCCAAGCCGCGAGCCGCCCACCATCGATGCGAAGCCTAACGACATCGAGGTGACCGATAGCGCGCACCTAACGCGGGCCCCATCCGCTCCAGCGCGCAGGGTCCAGCCGCTATTCGATCGCGCCAAGGATGGCTCCTGGCTCGGAATGCGAGGCGTGAAGCGCACCCCGCCGTCGACTGCGGATATCGTACCGGAGGGTGCCAAGTTCATCGAAGGCGCCTACAGCAACTCGGCGGGAAGTCGCACCTACAAGCTGTTCGTCCCCAGCGGCTATCAGGGGCAGCCGCTTCCCTTGGTCGTCATGCTTCACGGCTGCACTCAGTCACCGGACGATTTCGCCGCGGGCACAAGAATGAACTTCATCGCAGAAGAACAAACGTGCTTCGTGGTCTATCCGGCACAGCGCAGCGACGCCAACCCGTCGAAATGTTGGAATTGGTTTCGCACGGCTGACCAGCAGCGCGGCGAAGGGGAGCCGTCGCTTATCGCGGGCATCACCCGCCAGGTCATGTGCGACTATTCGGTTGATCCAAAGCGCGTCTATGTCGGCG
>DATATO010000269.1:0-4363 GCA_036268755.1 Mycobacteriales bacterium
CGCCACTATGAGGGGGCTCGCGAGCGCCTACCGAAATGATATTGACCGAGGAGAACAGGCTGTTGCTGTGCTTCGCGGTAGCGCTCCCCTAGTCACAGAAACAGTGCAAGCCGCCTATAATCGCCTTCAGGCCTTTAACCCCTCTGTCACGTTGCACTTGCGGGGGGACGTCCCTGAAGCTATTCCGGGGGCTACGAGTAGAGATCTTGCCGCAATCACGACTCGTAAGGCTGGGCAATTTGCACGGGGTGCGGCTGATCGACTGAAAGACGCGGTTGGAAGACGGATGGGACCACCAAAGACCGGTCGTTAGCCGATCGAGCACGCGATCAAAAATCCTTTGCTGTCAAGGAAATTTACGTTTCCGTGCATTAAACATATGCCAGTTTAATCAATCCCATAGATCGAGACGTCGATCCATGGCAGGCTAAAAAAGTGTCCAATACTCCACTAAAAGTAGAGCAAGTCGGCGGTGGCCGGTTTGCCGTGAGGCTCGACGGTGACTGGTCGTTCGGCGAGCGAGTCAATGCCGGCTACCTCCAGCGCGTGGTCGCCGAGGCGGCCGTCCAGGTCGTGGCGCATAACGATCCCATAGCGGTGACGACGGACTTCCTCACCGCCGTTAAGGGCGGCCCCGCGGAACTCACCGCCGAGCCGCTGCGGCTGGGGAACAGCATCGACACCGTGCGGGTGACGATGTACCAGGCCGGTGAGGCCGTGCTTGCCTCGTCCGTGGTGATCGGCACGCTTGAGGGCAAGCCCGCCGACATGGACATGTCCGTCGCGGCTGACGTTCCCTCGCCCGATCGCTGCGCCCGGATCGAATACGACTCGGTGCGCGGCCGCCGGCTTCCGCTCATGGATCGGGTGGAGATCCGGGTCGCCCCGGAATGCATACCACTCATCCGGGGCCATGGGGACGGCAGCTTTGCCGTCCGCGGCTGGGCCCGCTTTGCAGACGGCGGCCAGCTCGATGCCCTCGGTTGCCTCGCCCTCGCCGATGCCTTTCCGCCCGTCACCTTCACCCTCGGACGCCACGGTTCCGCTCCGACTGTTCAGCTGACCACCTACCTGCGAGCTAAACCGGTGGACGGCTGGCTGCGCGGCGAACTTCGGGGCCGAGTCCTGGGCGGCGGGTGGTTCGATCAGGAATGCACGCTGCGCGACACGGTCGGTAACGTGATTGCGCAGGCGCATCAGCTAGTACGGGTGCCACGAAGAAACCCGCAGGCCTAGTCTCGTCTCACTCGCCCCGGCTGCCGAACAGGATGTCGTCCCAGCTGGGGAGAGATCCGCCGGGAGCAGTGCGCTTGGTCGGCGTTAGGCCGAGAGCCGCGGCCGCGCTCTTGCCGCCGATGACGCTGCGCTTGGGGCGCTGCTGTTCCGGCTCTCGAGAGGTCTCGCGTATCGGCTCGGCCGGCCGGGCGCTGGCCGAATGTTGCAGTGAATCGACCTCTCGCCGCAGCATGGAAACCGCCGGAACCACGGGGCGCTCCTGGATGTCCGTGTCGTGGTCGTCTCGGAACATCCGGCTTGCCGCCACATGAGGCCGACCGCGAACCCGGCCGCCCTGCACGCTGCGCTGCCGTTCCTCCTCGGTGACGGTTTCCTCGTCCTCCGACAACGGCGGATCACACAGGAAATGGGCCATATCGTCGACCGGCTTGACGTATAGACGTTGCTTATCCAGATCCCACAGCGCATGCGCGGTTGCTCTGCCGGACTGCCACGATGCCGAAATTCGCCAGCCTCCATTGTCCCGCCGGTATGCGTCCCATACCACCGTTTGGGGGTCCACGCCGTGCTCGGTGAGCCGCGTGGTCGCAAGCGTACCGAAGAGCTCGCCGGGGGTGCTCGTCGAGCAGCTCCGCTGCGCCAGTTCCACCGTTGCGGCGCGTTCCTGCAGCACCGGCCCGGCGAACCGGAGCACCTTCTCGACCGGCACGTTGGCGACCCTCGCCACCTCCGCTACGGAGTCCCCCGCGCGAATGCGAGCCTGAATATCGCGTGGGGTCAGCGAGGCCTCAACCTCGATCGCCAGCTTGTTGGCCAGCCCACGCTCCTGCCGTATCGCCGAGATCACCGCGTCGTCAAGGGTCAAATACAGCATGCGGCCGGCCTCATCGGTCAAAATGAGGGATTGGCCGTCCTCAGCGAGCGCGACGAACCGCAGCGGGCGCACTACGCACCTCCTAGACGGCGGTCTGGCGTCGGTCCGGATATACCCGGCGAGTAAGTCGGCAAAACATCCTCGCTCACCATACATTCACGCCGCACCGCTGCGATACCACCACACGGCACACAGATGGGGGGCTGTTCGACTTTGTTATCTAAGCGAAAGTATTCGCGCAGGGCTATATCTATAAATTACAGCCCAGATGTGTTGTGCTGGCCGCATAGGTGAGGGGGCGTTGTGGGACGCACTGCCGAGTACGTAGAGGCCGCGGCCGGCTTTAACTGGTCGGAATCGGGCTCTATGGAGTGTGAAAATCACGCGGTCCCGCCGACGCCCGCTCATGGTAGCCGTGACGAGACGCCCGGCGAGCCGTGCACGTCTGCCGAAAGCCCCTAAGCCGCGCCCAGCCGTTCCACTACGTAGTCGATGCATCCGGTCAGCGCCTCGACGTCGGCCGGGTCTACCGCCGGGACCATCCCAATCCGCAGCTGGTTGCGGCCCAGCTTCCGGTAGGGCTCGGTGTCGACGATGCCGTGCGCGCGCAGCACCTTCGCCACTGCCGCCGCGTCCACGCTGGGATCGAAGTCGATGGTTCCGATCACGGGCGAGCGTAGCTCCACATCCTTGACAAAGGGAGTCGCGTAATCGCTGGCCTCGGCCCAGCTGTAGAGCCGCTGCGCGGAGGCGGCAGTCCGTTGCGCGCACCAGGAGAGGCCGCCGTGGGCGTTGAACCAGCTCACCTGCTCGGCCATCAGGAAAATCGTGGCCAGGGCGGGTGTGTTGTATGTCTGGTTCTGCCGTGAGTTTTCGACCGCGGTCATCACGTCCAGGAACGCCGGGATGTAGCGACCAGAGGCCTTGATGCGTTCGGCTCGAGCGATCGCGACTGGCGACGCCAGCGCAAACCAGAGCCCGCCGTCGGAGCCGAAACACTTCTGCGGCGCAAAGTAGTAGACATCGGACTGGCTGACGTCGACCGCGATGCCGCCTGCGGCCGACGTGGCGTCGTGCATCATCAGCGCACCGCTGTCGATGTCGGCCGGACGCACCACGGGCACCGCCACCCCGGTGGAGGTTTCGTTGTGCGGCGTGGCGTAGACGTCTATCCCCTGCTCGGGGGAGAAGACCGGCGCGGAGCCCGGCTCGGCGGCGATGACACTGGGTTCGGCTAGGAATGGCGTCTTTGCGGCCTTGGCGAACTTGCCGCCGAACTCCCCGAAGGACAGAAACTGGCCGCGCTCTTCGATGAGCGAGAAGGCGGCGGCATCCCAGAATGCGGTCGTGCCGCCGTTGCCGAGCAGCACCTCGTACCCTTCGGGTAGCGAGAAGAGCTCGGCGAGCCCCTCCCGCAACCGCGCCACCTGGTCCTTCACCGTGGCTTTGCGGTGCGAGGTGCCGAGATAGCTGGAAGCAGCTTCGCCGAGGGCCTGTACACCTTCATTGCGGACCTTGGAGGGTCCGGCGCCGAAGCGCCCATCGCGAGGGAGTAGGTCGGCCGGTATGGTGTCGGGCGCAACATTCATGCGATCGATACTGACACAACCCACTATGCAGAGTGAATCGTGGGCGGGACCGTGGCCAACGCCACAATCTGACGCTCGTTTACCGGTTGTCGGTGGTTAGTTAGTCATGCGGGATTCTGTCCCAGCCCTCCACGTCGGCGGGCTTGCGGGTTCCGGGACCGATGTAGCGTGCGGCGGGGCGAATGAGTCGCCCGGTGCGCTTTTGCTCCAGGATGTGGGCGCTCCACCCGGCCGTGCGGGAACAGGTGAACAGTGACGTAAACATATGCGATGGAACCTCCGCAAAATCCAGTACCACCGCGGACCAGAACTCTACGTTCGTGGCGATGACCCGGTCCGGCTTGCGGGCATGCAGCTCCTCGATGGCTGCCTTTTCCAGCGCCTCCGCCACCTCGTAGCGCGGCGATCCGAGTTCCTTTGCGGCCTTGCGCAGGACGCGCGCTCGCGGGTCCTCAGCGCGATACACCCGGTGGCCGAAGCCCATCAGCCGCTGACCGCTGTCGAGGTGCTTGCGAACCCAGCTACGCGCGTCATCCCGCTTCGCCACCTCGTCGAGCATGGTAAGAACCCTCGACGGTGCGCCGCCGTGTAGCGGACCCGACATGGAACCCATGGCCGAGGAGATGCAGGCTGCGCAGTCCGCTCCCGTGCTCGCGGCCACGCG
>DATATO010000270.1:0-4548 GCA_036268755.1 Mycobacteriales bacterium
CGGAGAACCGTTGGAGGATCTCAAACAGGTGGCGGCGTTGGCTCTGGTGAAAGCCGCATCCAACTATGACCCCGCCCGGGGTAATGAATTCCTTAGTTACGCCATTCCCACTATCGTTGGCGAGCTCAAACGCCACTTTCGTGACACCGGGTGGGACGTACGTGTACCCCGCCAGCTGCAAGAGCGCGGCCTCAACATCAATCGTGCCGTTGCTGATCTGACCCAGCAATTTGGCCATGCTCCCAACGTGACTCAACTGGCGAAGCATTTGGACCTTGGAACCGAAGAAGTACTCCAGGGCTTCGAAGCCGCACGCGCCTACTCTGCTGTCTCGTTACAAACCCCGGCCAGCGATGGAGAAGGTGGAATAGAGCTAGGGGAGCTGTGCGGCGAGGATGATCCGGCCTTTTCCTGCATTGACGACCTACTGTCCCTGCAGCCGGCTTTGAGATGCCTAAGCTCTCGAGAACAGCACGTCATCGCGTTGCGGTTCTACGGAAATATGACTCAGTCCCGCATCGCCGTCCGTCTCGGTGTCTCGCAGATGCATGTTTCTCGGTTACTTTCTCAGGCGCTGACCCGGTTGCGTTCGCAGCTATCCGATGAGGCGGCGACTGACACTCACGATTGTTCAGATCCGCATTCCGGTAGGTTGCGGCGCGGGCCGCATAAAGCGTCGCGTCGTTCGCCGAACCGGATCTAGGTGCATGCCAATCGTCGCCGGGCGATGGCAGCGCGGTCATTGACCCCCCCATCATTCCGGAGGGAGGCTTACCCGTTCGTAGCACCGTGTTGTGCGATGGGCAACGGTGGTCTCGGACTCCAGATGAAAGGCTCCGCTGGGGACAATACCCGCGCCGCCGTGGCGCTCCAGGACCTGTAACTGAGCCGCTACATCCTCACCGCAATGGTTGGACGGAACCTGGGGCCAAAAGTCAAATCCCCCACAACTGTGCAACTTAGCTCGATCAAACATGACACATGCGCCGATCCAGGCGATCTTATAAGCCCGCCACTGACCGTTCGATAGGCGCAGGCGCCCAGTTAGATGTGCGAGGTTAGCGGCCGAATGGAGCTGAGCTCTGTCCCAGGCCGGCTTTCCCGGGCGAACCCGTTCGGGCTGCGGTGATCCCGGCCACTCCTGGTAGACCTGCTGCTCGGGCCGGACATCGTCTAAGAACGACAACCCATGAACCGCGTTGCCCACTAGACCGCAACCTAACTGCTCGATAGCGGCGCGCATTCGACTAATCGCGTCCGGCTCCAACCAGACGTCGTCATCGAGGTACAAAACGTAGGTGGCTCGGGAGTGGCTCAGTAGAAAGGCCCTTTGTTCGGCCATGCCGCGAGGCGGAAGGTTGCGGGCAGTGTGTATAACGAATCCCCGATAGGCAAGGATCCGCACCATGCCGGCCACCGCTGGATAGCTACAGGCGGGCTTACTTTGCGACTGATCGCTGATCATCACGCCGGTGGGGGAGTGAATGTCGGACGATGCCAGGCCGGCCAACGTCGCGGCGAGCTCGGTGGGCCGATCTCTGGTGGGAATCAAGATATCCAGGTCGCGGGGCACGGCGAACTCCGCAGCGGGAACCGCGGGCCACCAGCCCCCGCGATGGGTCACGCTCGCGCTCCGTCCTCGGCACCGAGCCCCACACCATGATGGCTGCCTTGTCTAATCCGCTCGATGATGGCCGACGTGGAACGGTCGGGAACATAATCGAGTACCCGGACCTCGCCGCCCAGGCTTTCCACTAGCTCCCGCTCCGGGAGTAGCTCGGGGGTATAGTCGCCGCCCTTGACATATACCTCCGGTCGCACTGCCTCCAACAGGGACCGAGGACTGTCCTCGTCGAACAAGACCACGTGATCCACGCACGCTAATGCGGCCAGCACGGCGGCCCGGTCGGTCTGCTCGTTGATCGGCCGTTCCTCACCCTTGAGCCGCCGAACGCTTGAGTCTGAGTTCACAGCCACAATCAATACATCGCCGAGCCGCTTTGCCGCATTGAGGTAACTGACGTGGCCCCGATGCAAGACATCGAAGCAACCGTTCGTAAACACGATGCGTTTGCCCGTCTCGCGATGCCGCCGAATGTGTGCCACGAGTTCTTTGCGACCGATAGGCCCAAGGTCGGGCACCGCGAGCTCAGCCAACAGGCTCGCGGCGCTACAAGCCGACGTGCCCCGCCCGCCTATCGCCACGGCGGCCGTCAACTGGGCCACCTCTGCCGAATCGGCCACCGAGCCACCCGACGCCAGGGCGAGAATGAACGCGGCCGTGTAGCAGTCGCCGGCCCCGATTGTGGCCGGAGCCGCGACCGGCGTCGTGTAACTGCGGTAACACGGCTGGTCCGGTGCGGACACCACCGCGCCGTCGGAATCGAGCGTTACGGCCACGACTCTCGCGCCGAGCCGACTACGTAGCTCAGCCGAGTTCGCCTCTACTACCTGCGCCCGATCCGACTCGCCGGCAGGAGCCGGCAGTAACTGAGCCACCTCCGCGAAACTGGGCGTCATCAGGTCGGCGTGGACGCCATTCCACCTGCCGGGCTCGTGTGCATCTACTACCAGTTGGGGGAGCCGATCGCGCCGCGCCGCAATGCCGGCGATGAAACGATCCGTGCACGTCCCCGAGCCGTAGTCACAGATTACGACGGCGTCGGCTCCCGCAACGGCCGCATCCAATCGAGCCAACAATTGGTCGCTTACGGCGTTCGATGTCTCCGCAGAGTCGCCTTCGTCCACGCGCAACATAATTTGGCGGTCGGCCACGAGACGCCGTTTGGCGACGGTACCTCGCTGCGGCAGCGATACGAATTGGCAATCGACGCCGGCCTCCTCCAGGACCTGAAGCAGGGTGAAGGAGTCACGATCGGTGCCGGTAACCGATATGAGACGGCATGCCGCCCCCAACGCGGCGAGGTTCGTGGCGGCATTGGCCGCGCCGCCGCCGAAATATCGGTGATGCGTCACATCCATGACCGGGATCGGGGCTTCCCGGCACAACCGTTCGGGCCGGCCGTACATCCAGTCATCGAGAAAGCAGTCGCCCACTACGAGCACGCTTAGCCGCGCGAAATCGCTGATCAGCTGCGAGTACCTATCGCGCTGGGCCTCCGACAGCCTCGTATAGTCCATCGTCAGACCTCCCTTATGAGTACTGCGAGCTTCTTGCCCGCCGCGGGAACCGCGGCCGGGGGAGCGTGGTCCGGGTAGGGCTCATGGGTAAGAGCTCTCGGTCGCGGAACAGATCACCATTTCGCGCACTACGCAACCAGTAGGCATGGCTAATACCGAGAGCACCGCTCCAGCGACGTCGGTCGGGTTGTTGAGCTTGGCGTCCGGGCCGGGCTTGTACTGCGGGTCGCGGCCGTCGAAGAACCCGGTCCGCATACCGCCGGGCACCAGCAGCGTTACGTCGATCTCGCCGGCTAGTTCCGCGGCCAGCGCTCGGGTGAATCCCACCACCCCGAATTTTGAGGCACAATAGGCGGTGGCGTCACCGAACCCCCGCAGTCCCAGCGTCGATGCCACCGTGACGATGCGTCCGCCGGGGCGGCGCAATGCCGGGAGCGCCGCTCGCACGACCGCTGCGGTGCCGAGCAGGTTGACCTGCACCACTCGTTCCCACTGTTTGGTGGAGACCGTAGCCAGCGGGCCCGGTATATCGATTCCGGCGGTCGTAACCAGGGCGTCAAACTGTCCGGCCTGCTCGGCGAGTGCCTGCACGGCCTGCTCCGCCGCTGCCGAATCGACCAGGTCGACCTGCCGGCTGGGAACTTCGGCCTGCGGGGGCTCCAGGTCCAGCACATACGGAGTGCCGCCGTCTGTGATCACTGCGTCGACCAGCGCGGCTCCCAGGCCGCTGGCTCCGCCGGTGATGAGTACGTTGCCTACCATTGTCTCTCCTTAGCCGGTCCCGCTTGATCATTCCCGCTGCCGTTCTCGCCGGCAGAATAATTGGCGATGCTGCTTGGGCCGTCGGCCTCCACATAAGCGGACGCCGCGGACACTCCGGCAAATACCGCTTTGGCGGCCTTCTCCCCGTCGGCGACGGCGCGAGTAACCGCCGCGGCAAAATAGTCACCGGCACCGCAGGTATCCCGGGCCTGTATCGGAGGGGCGGGGACAAGCAGCGATTCGTTGCCCTCGCATAACACCGCGCCGCGCTCGCCGAGCGTGACGGCCACGCCGTCGACTTTCCATCGGCGGCGGGCAGCGATCGCGCAGCTCGTGATCCGCGACAGGTCGCGCTCATCGTCCGAGGTGCCGGCCGGGTCAAGCTGTAGTAACTCTTGAGAGTTCGGTGTCGCCAAGAACGAGCCCACAACAGGGGCGCTGCCCCGCGGATGGGGATCCCACACCAGGGCCGTCTCGTGTGCCTGTCGGGTCAGCGCCTCTCGCAGCGCCCGGCTCCTGGTAAATCCGCGGCCGTAGTCGCTGACCAGGATGGCCGCGGCCTGACCTATCGCGGCCATGACATTCTCGGGCAACTCTTCGGAATACGGCGACGGCGGATCGCCGCGATCCCACCGCAACAAAACA
>DATATO010000271.1:0-7980 GCA_036268755.1 Mycobacteriales bacterium
GTAGTTCATATGGACTGGTCATCGGAGTGGCGGCCGTGATTTTGCTCGATACTCACGTGGTGGTGTGGCTTTACACCGATCCGAAGGCTTACATACCGGCGGCTGTAGCTCGTCGTTTGAATAGCGAACAGCTTGGACTTCCGCCTTTTGTTCGGCTCGAGCTGACCTATTTACACGAGATAGGTCGAATCGCGGTAAGTGGGCAGGAAATCTTAGATGAGCTGTGTCCCAAACTTGAGATCGCTTTAACCGATCCACCCGCTGCGCTGGTGTGTCAGGTAGCGAATCAGTTTTCCTGGACACGTGATCCGTTCGATCGCCTGATAGCGGCGCAGGCTATCGCCACCGCTACTCCTCTGCTCACAAAAGACCTCACAATCAGGAAAAATCTCGATCTTGCTTGGTGGGGAGATTGAGGCAGCTTTGGCGGCTCCGGATCTTCGTCGAAGTTCCGACCTCCAGAGGCGATTCCGCACGAGACTCCCGACACTCCGCTCCCGACGACGACTGCTCTCACGCCTACAGCCCCACCCATTCAGTGCTTCCGTCAGTGAAGCGCTGATGCTTCCAGATGGGAAGCTCGGCCTTGACGGTATCGACGAGGTCGGCGCAGATCTGGAATGCCTCGATGCGGTGAGTGGCCGCGACCGTGCATAGCAGTGCGATCTCGCCAATGGCCAACTCGCCTATCCGATGCTCGACAGCTACCGCGAGCACCGTGTCGCGGTAACGGTCGGCGATCACATCGAGTACCGCGGAAGCGCTCGGATGAGCCTCGTACCGCAGGCCGATGACGCCGCGACCTTGGTCGTTGTCCCGGATCACGCCCTCGAACGTTACGATCGCTCCCGCTGCGGGCCGGCCCACGAATTCGCGTTGCATTGCGCGGTCGAGCGGAGCGGCCGTGACCGTAGTCAGCACCGTCGGTTTACTCATGGCCCCTGCCGCCCAGTTGGTCCAGGATGTGTTCCAACACCCCGTCAAGCACGGCGAGCCCATCCCTGACGCCGCCCATCGAACCGGGCAGGTTAACCACGAAGCTGCGTCCGACGACCCCGGCGTGCCCCCGGGTCAGCAGTGCGTTCGCGACTCCGGCGTCGGCACCTCGACGCCGGAGCTCTTCGATAATCCCCGGTACTTCGCGGTCGAGCAGCCTGGCGGTGGCGTCGGCGGTGCGGTCGTCGGGGCTCAACCCGGTGCCGCCACTGGTGACGATCACGTCTGCGCCCTCGCCGAGGGCGGCCGCCAGCGCAGCGGAGACGGCCTGCTCCCCGTCGCCGATCACCAGCGGCGGCGGCGCCACGATCCCGCGCTCGACTAGCCAGTCGCGGATGACCGGACCCGTCCTGTCCGCATATATCCCCGCCGCCGCCCGGGTGGAGGAGATGATGACACGTCCGCTTCGGTTGACCGTCATGGCCGAACCCAATCCCCAGCCTTGCCACCGGTTTTGCGCCACACCGCGGTGTGTTCGATCTGTGCCGCGGGGTCCAGGGACTTGATCATGTCGTACAGCGTGAGTGCGGCCACCGAGACGGCGGTCAGCGCCTCCATTTCCACACCCGTTACCGCGGTTGTAGACACGGTCGATGTCACCGTCACACTGTCTAACTCCGGCTCGAACTCGACCGTGATCGAAGTCAGCGGGAGCGGGTGGCACAACGGAACCAGCTCCGAGGTCCGCTTGGCGGCCAAGATGCCCGCTATCCGGGCCACACCGAGTGCGTCCCCCTTCTTCAGGTTGGAGGCGACGAGCGCCTCGACCACATCCGATCGGGTACGCATCACACTCTTGGCGGTTGCCCTTCTCGCTGTGGCGGTCTTGCCGGAAACATCCACCATATGTGCCTCGCCTTGATTGTTCAGATGCGGTAGGTCAGGCACATTGGCCTGCTCACGAGGCGCTCCGGCGGCCAGCGGGCCAAGCTGCCACGCCTCGACCTTCGCGCCGGCCGGAAGCCGTGAAGTTCCCACAGGGATGTGCACCAATGCGTTGGACCGGGCCAGCGCCCCGAGGAGGTGCGAACCGGGACCGGACTCCAGTTCGGCTACCCGGCCTCCCGGCTCGTCCCGTAGCGTCGCACGACGCATCTGATGCTTGTGTTCCGGCGACTCGATGTCCTGGGCCAAGTCGGCGGGCAGGGCGGTCCGATCGGGCGCACCGAGCGCTCGGCGCAGCACCGGCCGCAGAAACACCTCGAACGAGATGTAAGCGCTCACCGGGTTGCCCGGAAACGTCAGCACCGGAATCCCGAAAACGGTGCCGGAGCCCTGCGGACCGCCCGGCTGCATCGCGACGGTCACGAACTCCACCCCGTGCGCAGTGAGCGACTCCTTCACGACCTCAAACGCTCCCGCGCTGACTCCGCCGGATGTCACCACCAGATCGACGGGCATATCTCGACTTAGTTCGGACCGCACCAGAGCCGAGAACTCCGTCACCGAGTCTGACTCGATCCGAACGGTGCGGACTGTGGCGCCCTCCTCCGTCATCGCCGCGCGCAGCATCGCCGTGTTGGCGTCGTAGATCTGCCCCGGTCGCAGCGGCTCGCCAGGTTCCCGCAGTTCGGCGCCGGTCGACAGCAGTAGGATCCGAGGGCTGTAGTTCACCGGGACCTCCGACACCCCGGCGCCGGCCAGCAGGCCGATGTGCCGGGCGTGGAGCTTTTCCCCGGCGGATACCAGCAGCTGTCCGGCTTTTACGTCCTCGCCTCGCCGTCGGACGAACCGGCCGGGTGGCACCGGCGCGGAGAAGGTCACTGTGGCCGGACGCTCCGTGATGAACCAGTGAGGGTTCGCGGCCTCGATCGGCACCACGGCGTCGGCACCGGGCGGGACCGGGGCGCCGGTCATAATGGGGGCCGCCGTGCCCGGCGAGAGCGGAGTCGCACCGGAGTCTCCGGCGGCAATGGTCTCCCCCACGGCCAAGGTCGCCGGCCGGGCATCGGCCTCGGCTAGGTCGGCGGAGCGGAGGGCATACCCGTCCATCTGCGAATTGTCGAACGGCGGTAGCGCTATCGGCGTCACTATGTCGACGGCCGGGCGACGACCCAGCGCCCGGTCCAGCGGCATCCGCTCGGTTCGTCCGATGAGGGTTCTCAGCAGGGCGCGGACCGTGTCGGAATGTTGCGCAACTGATTGAGTAGCCATGGCACGAGTATGCCCCGGAGCCTATTAAGGCCGGACATGTCACCGACCGCCCGTATACTCCGCCTCATCTAATCGACGGGAGTCCGCATGGCAGATTCGACCAACTGGGTCACGGCGAGCGACGCACCGATCGGGGTGATCGCGGGTTCCGGCCTGTACGAGCTCTTCGGGGCGGACGCACCCTCGCGCAGCATCGCTACCCCCTACGGCGACACCTCGGCGCCGATCACGCTCGGCAGGCTCGGCGACCGTGACGTAGCGTTCCTGCCTCGGCATGGGACGGGGCATTCCGTGCCGCCGCATCGGATCAACTACCGCGCCAACATCTGGGCGCTGCGCTCATTGGGCGTTCGAGGCCTGGTGACGTTCTCCGCGGTCGGCGGCCTCAACCGCGACTGTGGGCCGGGCCAATTTGTCCTCACCGACCAGATCATCGACCGCACCCACGGCCGTCCGGACACGTTCTTCGACGGCGATGTGCTCGCTGCCAGCGGCGTTCAGCACCTATCGGCCGCTGTACCGTTCTGCCCCCGGCTGCGGGAGGCGGCCTCGGCTTCACTCGCCGAGCTCGGCGAACGGTTTCACCCCACCGGAACGGTAGTGGTGATCCAGGGGCCCCGATTCTCCACCGCGGCGGAATCGCGGTGGTTCCGCGACATCGGCGGCGACACCGTGAACATGACGCAGTACCCGGAGACCGTGCTGGCAGGCGAGCTGGGCATAGGGGTGGTCAACCTGTCGTACGTCACTGACTCCGACGCGGGGCTCGCGGACGCCGAATCAGGCAGCGGCGAGGACGCGGTGCAGCATCACGACGTGTTGGCGCGGTTGACCGAGGCCCAACCTCGCATTCGGGCTGCGTTGGCGGCGATCGTGCGGGCGGTGCCCTCCGGTTACCGGCCCAATCCGGGCATCGCCGAGCCCGACATCGCCGCGGTGCTGGATCAACCGGTGGTCGCGCGATGAGATTGCTCGTTACCGGCGGTGCCGGATTCATCGGCTCCAGGGTTGTTGCCGCCGCGCTCAGCGCCGGTCATAAGGTCACGGTGTTGGACTCGCTCGCACCGTCGGTGCATCCTCGCGGTGTCGCGGACCTGCCACCGGAGGTCAGATTCGTGCGGGGCGATGTTCAAGACCCCCTCGCCCTAGCCGATGCCCTGCGTGACGCCGAGGCGATCTGCCATCAGGCGGCCAAGGTCGGTCTGGGTGTCGATTTTTCGGACACGCCCGAGTATGTCGCGGTCAACGATCATGGAACCGCGATGATGCTTGCGGCAGCCCGGGAATGGGGGATAAAGCGGCTGGTCCTGGCATCGTCGATGGTGGTGTACGGCGAGGGCGCCTACGCCAGTCCCACGCTGGGACCCATCCGGCCACCGGCCAGAGCGGAACGAGACCTCGCCGCGGGCAGGTTCGACCCGTTATGCCCGGACACCGGGGTGCCACTCGAACCCGGCCTGGTCGGCGAGGACGCTCCGCTGGACCCCCGCAACACCTATGCCGCCACCAAGGCCATGCAGGAATACCTGTCTGGCATCTGGGCGCACAGCACCGGCGGCCGGGTGGCCGCGTTGCGTTATCACAACGTGTACGGTCCTCGGATGCCCAAGGACACGCCATACGCCGGGGTGGCGTCGATATTTCGATCGGCGTTGGCGCGAGGTGAAGCGCCGCGGGTTTTCGAGGACGGTCGTCAGCGCCGAGACTTCGTCCATGTCGACGACGTCGCGGCCGCGAACCTGGCGGCGTTGGACTGGACGGCTTCCGACAGGGGCGATCCCGGCCAACTCCGGCCGTACAACGTGGGCAGCGGCGAGGTACATACGATCGGAGAGCTCGCCGGGGCGCTGAGCGCGGCTTCGGCCGGCCCGTCGCCCGTGATTACGGGCGAATATCGCATCGGTGACGTCCGGCATATCACGGCTTCTTCCCACCGCATCCGGGACGAGCTGGGTTGGAAACCCCAAGTCTCCTTCGAGATCGGGATGAGGAGCTTCGCGAAAGAACCGCTCCGCGGTGAATAACAGACACTTAACCGGTATTTTGTAATGCAACGCTCCCTTGAACCCAAGGCCGCCGGCGTTAGTCACAAAGTGCCGGTGCTAGTTCCAGGTCACCGCATTGCTGAGCTGCGAACGTGCACTTTGCTTCCCGTCGATGACCGAGGCGACCCCGAACCGTCCACCATCCTTACCGGCGTTTGTTTCGTCGACGGTGTAGGAGGTGGAGGTGGTGCTGAACAGTTGGACGCAGAGGATGCCGTTGACGTCGCATTGGAAGATCACGTAACGGTCGAGCTTGGAGCCGGCCGGGACGTTCACCGGATTCCATGTGACTCGAACGTTTTTTCCACTGGGGATCGTGGCGTTAACTCCGGTCGGGACCGCGCCGTTAGTTGCCGGGGGCTTCGGGGTCGGTGACGGCGATGGGGTAGGAGCCGTGGTCGGCGAGGGTTTCTGCGGTCCCTGTGGGGCGGTGGCTGGGCCGTTGGCCTTTGGCGTGACGGTGCCGCCTATACCGGCGGCGGATGAGCCGGCCGAGTTGATGGCGTAACCCCGTAATGGACACGGCGTCCCATTTTGGGCCTGGAAGGATGCATTACGTTTTCCATTGCCGGGGTTGGCGTCGTGAATTACCCGGATGTCGTTGCAGTAGATATCGATGGCGGTGAGCTTGGCCCCGCCTGTGTCGTTGGGAGCGTAGTAATCCAGGGTAATACGACCGTCGCCCGCGCGGGCGTTGTCGAGTTCGGGAGCACCTGGTGCTCTGACCGGTTGGTTTTGTGTGTTGGGTCCCAAGTCCTGCCGGGGAGCGGCTCCTGTCGACTTCCCGGGTCCCTGATTACCGGATGCCGGTTGTGAGGGGAGGCCGGGCGACTTCGGCGAGCCACCCGGCTTGGAGTGAGGAACCGGCGACGTGGGGTTGGGTGCTAGTTTCTTGGCGCCATTCGAGGCCATAGCGTCCTTGTCCGGCCCGGCGGCGGCGTCGGTGTATTTGACGATGTGCTTTACCGCATGGTTCCTATCCACAACGTAACTCGATGCCCCGGCCGGCTCATTAATGACGAGGGCGCCCTCCCGCTGTTCTAACGTCACCGGGCCGTTGCCACCCGACGTGTTGATCTGGTCCGTAACCGTGCCCGCGGTGCTGAGTCCGATGACCTGTTGACCATTGTTGTCGGAGACGTACACGCGACCGGCGAATACCGTCGCCTCCCCGAGCGGACCCATACCCGGCACATTCAGCGTGCTGACCTTGTCGCCGTCGATGAGGACGACCTGGCGAGCCTCCGGCTTGGTGATCGCGATGATTGAGCTGGTGGTTCTCGGCGCGATGGCGGTGGAGGTTAGCCCCGGCACCCGGATCGTGTGGGGTTTCCCCCTGTCGACCGTGGTGATCTGTTCGGCGGTCTCGTCCACAACGGCGGCGCCGTGGTCGAGAACGGTGAGCTTGAGTCGGTGATCGGGCTTGGCAACCTCGGTAGATGGACTGACCGATAGCGGTGTGCCAATGATCGGGGTGGCCTTGCCAGTTGCGGGTGACACCACCCAGTATCTTCCGTCCGAGTCGAACGTGCCGGCAATGATGTTCGGCTCCAGCGTGAGCGGCTTACCTATCGCCTTGAGGCTGCCCGGATCCAACCGCCGGATCTTTCCCTGCGTGGGGTTAACGAGCAACACCGTGTTATTCCACATGGCGACCGTGCTGGATTTGCCGGGCGGTACGGTGACGCTGGCGCCCGAGCTCAGATCCGCAAGGTCGACGGAGGTGATGACGCCGGAGATTCGGTCGTGAAGGAGCAGATGTGAATCGGTCTGCACCACGTCTATGTCGTGATTTTTGGCGTCCTTGAGCCCGAAACGCATGTCAACTTTGCCGGAGTCGAGGTTGGCTCGCTGCGTGGAGCCGTTCGCCGACGACCACAGCCACACATTTCCGTCATAGACGTCGAGTGCGCGGCTGACGACCCCGACTCCAAACAGCGTAAGTGTCATGGCGCCGACGACCATGCAGATGAGGCCCGCGGTGGCGAAGCCGGTGGAGCTTTTGCGCAGCCGCATTGTGCTGTGCCGAAGCCGTTTCGCTACGCGACAAAACGGCGTTTGGTGGCCCATGGTGCTCTCCAGCCGCTGCGCACAGCTAGTGTTCAGACATTAAGCGAGCTGAGCTAATGGTGTTTAACGTACGAAGTGTATCTATTGTGGGATTCACATTTCAGTCATGTGGGGAAATGAGTTACATGCGGTCGTAAAAGCTAACCACTCGTCAGCTCGCTGGCCTGTAGTTGACGCGGAATCGCCTCGACCTGTTTGGGTGCCGCAAGCTCTCCAGTGACACCCTGCAACTCGCCGAATTTTCTGGCCGTGACCATGACCCGCCCCTCGAGCGATGCGACGGCGCCGTTGTACCGCTGCACCATCGAGTTGATGGACGAACCCAGTTTGTCCCAGTGGTCGCCCATCGTGGACAGCCGGCTGTACAGCTCCCTGCCGAGCTGATGCACCTCGGCGGCGTTGCGGGCCAGGGCCTCCTGTCGCCAGGAGTAGGCAATGGTGCGCAGCAGCGCGACCAAGGTGGACGGCGTGGCGAGTACGACATTGCGCTCGAAGGCATACTCCAGCAGCATCGCATCCTTTTGCACCGCGGCGTCGAGGAACGTGTCCGCCGGCACGAAAAGCACTACGAACTCGGGTGTGGAGTCCAGTGCATCCCAGTAGGCCTTGCGGGACAGCGCATCCACATGGTGGCGCATGTGCTTGGCGTGGGCACCCAGCCGTTCGTTGCGAATGTGGTCGTCCCGGGCCTCCATGGCCTCCAGGTATGCGGAGA
>DATATO010000272.1:0-2005 GCA_036268755.1 Mycobacteriales bacterium
ATGGTGGTCATGGTGGAGTAGATGTTGACGGGCATCGCCCCCAACTCGGCACCAGATACCATGGCCACGGCCATCGTCTCCCCCAGTGCGCGGCCCAAGCCCAAAACTACGGCGCCGATGATGCCGCTGGAAACCCACGGCAGAGTCACCCGACGTGCGCACTCCCAATCAGACATTCCCAGCGCGGTCGCGCCCTCGCGGGGCAGCAACGGCACCTGCCGGATCAGGTCCCGGGTGGTGCTGGCGATGATGGGAATGACCATCACTGCCAGCACGAGACCTGAGACCAACATGCCTTCACCGTTGCCGGTGTCGCCACGAAAATAACTCAGTACCGGAACGTCGGGAGCGTTGCGGGCGATCACCGGAGCGATGTCGTGGGCAATGACTGGTCCGAATGTCATTGCCCCCCACAGGCCGACAATGACGCTGGGAATGCCGGCCAACAACTCCAGTACCATCCCGACAGCCGAGGCGAGCCCCCGCGGCAACCGCTCCACGATCACCAGCGCCGCTCCGATGGATATTGGAACTGCAATGAGCAGCGCAATCGCCGAGGTTGCCAGGGTTCCGACAATCAGCGGCAGCGCACCGTAATAGGCGCCGATCGGGTGCGCCACGCCGTCGGTGACCTCTGACGCTCCGTAGGTGCTGCCCGGGTTCCATTCGGTGGCAGTGAAGAAGTGCAGACCGTTGAGCCGGGCGGCGGGCAGCGCCTCGATGAGCAGCGTCGCCAACACGAACACCAGCGCCAGCAGCGGGAGCACTGCGCCCAAGGCACCCAGCCACCGTAAGACCGCCCCGCTGCGGCTCATTCGGCGGACGCGGTCCAGCAGCGACCGAGGCACGGTCAAGGCTGCCGGAGCACGCAGTGTCGAGAATCAGCCCACGAATTCATCCTCAGCCGGAGATTTTGCCAATCTGGGCAGTGGACAGCTTCACCACCTGTTCCGGCAACGGCTGGAAGTGGACTTTGTCCAGAAACGAAGGGGCGTTGCCGTCGGTGATCGCCCAATGCAGGAAAGCCTGCACGGTCTCCGCGGTCGCAACGTCCTTCTGCTGGCTGTCGACGATGGCGTATTCGTAGTTGATGATCGGGTAGCCGTCAGGGGCGGGCCCGTTGATCAGTGAGATCGCCTCGTTCGCCGGGGTCTGCGACGCAAAGCCGGCGGCGCCGGCCTTGATGCTCTGGGCGTCGGGCAGCAGGTACTTGTCGGCGGCGTTGCCCAGTTGAGCTTCTCCTAGGCCCTTCTGGCTGGCCTGATCGAGGAAACTTATGCCGACGTAGGCGACGCACCCGGGTGTGTCGGCGCAGCCGGTCACCATGCCGCCGTTGCCGTTCTCGCCCAACGCGCCCGGCACAGCGGGGAACTCGACGGTGGTGCCGAAGCCAGGTGACTTGCCCCAGCCGTCCGGGTCTTGCTTCGACAGATATTGGGTGAACAGGAACGTGTCGCCGGACCCGTCGGAGCGGTGCAGTGGGACCACCGGCGTGTCGGGCAGGCTCACCCCCGGGTTGAGTCCGACGATCCGCGGGTCGTTCCAGGCTTTGATGGTGCCCTGGTACATGGCCGCCAGCACCTTGCCGTCGAGCTTCACATGTTCTTTGACACCGGGCAGGTTGTAATTGACCTGCTGCGCGGAAATAGCCAGCGCGATATTCATCAACGTCTTGTGCGCGGCCATGTCGCCTTCGGAGAGATAGGCGTCTGAGCCGCCGAGGTTGACCGCTCCGGCGGCCGCCTGGGAGATACCGGTGCCGGAACCCGTGCCCTGGGCGTTGATCGTCACGTTCGGATACTTCTGCTGGTAGGCCGGATCCCACACATCGAACAGCGGGTAGAGCAGTGTGCTGCCGGTCTCCGACAACACCACCGGCGACGACGCGGGAGTCGTCGCCACACTGCCGCCCGTCGGCGCGGAGTTCGTCGAACCACCTGTCGATTGCGAACCGCAGGCTGCGGTAGCCAGCATCAACGTCGAGACGGCCGCCAACCTGCCCAAA
>DATATO010000273.1:0-3460 GCA_036268755.1 Mycobacteriales bacterium
CTGGCAAGGCCGCAGGAGCCGCCGTGTACGGATAGATGGGTACACAAGGCGAACGAGAACGCAGCCAGAATTCAACTCACAGGGCCGCTACCCTAGGCGGCGGCGGAAGAGGTCCCGCATCTCCCCCAGCGCCGAGTCGACTTCTTGTTCGAAGTAACCGCCCTGCACCAGAGCGAACTGGCTGGGATCGAAATCCGAGTCATTGACTTTGGCACTGGCCTGTCCGTCCATGGCGGCGGCAATGGCGTCCCATAGCCGATCGACCTGTGAGGGCTCGTATCCGCTGCCGAATCGGCGCAGTTTGAACGACTGTTTCAGGTCCGTCAGGCGTTGCGCGTCCTCGTGGGTGAATGGCGAAACGTCGCCCCCATAAGTGGGCACCTCGACCGTCATCTCAGTTTTGCCATGTCGTCCCGCGTAGGGGTCCCGGCCGCCTTTGGGCGAGCCCTGCGCGGCACGAGGGGCCGAACGGGGTTGCACCATGGTGGTGTCGAGCCGGTCGCCCAGTGTGGTGCCGGGGTCTTGGGTTGCCGACCACGCCGCGGTGTCCACGACCGGACTCGGTGTGGGGCGTGGCGTCACGTTGCGGGAGCGCGGCCGGGTGGGAGCAGGTGGCGGAGGCGCAATCGGGCTTGGCGTCGGACGGGAACGGGCCGGAGCACCGGACGAGGGCGCAGGAACACCGCGGTGGTTCGGAGCCTCGTTGTGCGAGACGCTTTCCTGGGCCGGGACCCTGCTGTACCGTTGCGTCTCCGTGAGGTCGGCAAAGGAAAGGTCATCTCCCGTGGCACTGGAGCGGTAGACTCCGGCTTCCGCGGGCTCGTTCTCATGCCCCTCAGCGCTGGAACCGACCGGAAGCGCCAGCGACTTGCGGTGGCCCAGTGCCCGGAACCCACTGGAGCCTCGCACTGCCGCCGGGTCGTCGATCAGCTCCTCAAGCTGACGTTCCAGCCGGTCCAGCTCCATGTCGACGTGCCACTCGTCGTAACCGCCCCAACGGGTCTTGAAGATGACATCGCGGACCTCATCGGGCCCTATCGGGTCGTCGATGTCCTCGCCGGCTAGCGTGCCTTCCACGCGGTCGAGGAAGTCGTCTACTTCGTCGACCTTGTAGCCACGGCGCAATGCGCGCCGCTTGAACCGCTGGCCCCGCTCCATGCCCGACACACCTCTCAACTCATCTCCGAACGTCCTGCACAGCCTAGTACGGCCGGCATAACGCGACCGGCGATTATCGCTCCCGACGAGCCTGTTACTTATCAGAACGAAAGTAGCCGATCATAGAGCCTTGACCTGCAATACGGGCTACTTTCGGGCTGACTTAGTCAGAATCGACTCAGTAGCACTACGAGCCTACGTGGTAGGTCCCAAAACCATTCGCGCAGGTAGGCAACAAATCAATTACTAATCGGTTCAAAATCAGCCAATTAGTGCACCATCCCGATCTGTGGAACGGCTAATTCGGGCTGACTTCGAACTGACTTCGAACTGACGTGGTAACAAGTTACTCAGTATCTACACCATGGCTGCCGGTTACGCCACTGGCGCGCACCAGACGAGTAACAGGTAGGCAACCGGTGCGGCGAGCAGAATCGAGTCGAAACGGTCCATCACTCCGCCGTGACCCGGCAGTAGCGTTCCCATGTCTTTCATGCCCAGATCCCGCTTGATCAGGGATTCCGTGAGGTCGCCGACGACGGCGGCCGCCGAAACGATCGTTCCGAAGACAGCACCCTGCCACCAGATACCGTGGAAGCTAAGCACGATTATGGCGGTACCCGCCACGGCGGAGAGGAGCACGGAACCTGCGGTGCCTTCCCAGGTTTTGCCCGGGCTGATGCTGGGAGCCATCTTGTGTTTGCCGAAAAATGAACCCGCGGCGTAACCCCCGACGTCGCTGGTAATCACAATGCCGAGGAGCGCGAGCACTCGTCCCCCACCGTCAGCTGGCGCCAACAGCAACACAACGAAGCCGGCCAGGAAGGGAACGTAAGAGACCGCAAGCGTCGCGCTTGCCACGTCGCGGGCATATCCGACCGGCCCCTCGGGTAACCGCCACAACATCACCGCCACGACAGTCACCACCCAGCCGATGGCCAGCGCCTGCGCCCCGGTGAGCCACACCAGGGGAACCGTTCCGACGCCGCCGACCAACAGCGGCTCCAGCGGCGGGTGGGCGCCGCTGTGTTCGATAGCCCGAACCAACTCCCAGGTACCGATCGCGACGGCCAACGCGACGATGAGCAGAAACGCGCGGCGGTACAGCAACAGCGGCACGAGAGCGACGACGGCCATGCTGATGCCGACCGTGACTGCGGCGGCAAGATTACGGCCACCGCCGGCGGGCTCGGCTGCATAGACGGCCAGGGCACCTGCGCGGTGGCGCCCGGTGTGCCCGCGAGGCCGCTCGCCACTGTCCGGTCGGCGAAATTCCCCAGATCGGCCCGAGGAGGCCTGTGCCACGAGTTAAACCTCGAGCAGTTCTGATTCCTTGTGCTTCATCAGTTCGTCGATATGATGCACATGGCCCGCGGTAAGGTCGTCCAGTTCCTTTTCGGCCCGGCGCACCTCGTCCTCGCCGGCCTCGCCGTCACGCTGAATCCGGTCGAGTTCTTCCTTCGCCCGACGGCGGATGTTGCGGATGGAGACCTTGGCGTCCTCGCCCTTGGTGCGCGCCACCTTTACGAGATCGCGGCGGCGCTCCTCGGTGAGTTGCGGGAACACAACTCGCAGGATGTTGCCGTCATTGGTGGGGTTAACGCCCAGGTCGGAGTCCCGAATTGCCTTCTCCATGGCTGCCAACTGGGAAGCGTCATACGGCTTAATGACAGCCATCCGCGCCTCGGGGATGGAGATGGAGGCCAGTTGCGGCAAGGGCGTCGGGGCGCCGTAATACTCCACGGACAGCTTGCTGAACATGGATGGCGCGGCGCGACCGGTGCGGATCGAGCCGAGATCCGTCTTGGCGACCTCGATCGCCTTGGTCATCTTCTCTTCTGCCTCGAGAAAAGCTTCCTCGATCACGATTACTTCCTTAGCTAGGGCGGAATCAAATTCTAAAGGTCTGGCTGAACCACCGTTCCTCAGGTCTGAGCTGAGTGGCTGTCAGTTGGTTCCTGCCAAGGCAGAGGCGACGCCGCGTACGTCAGTGGAGCGCGAGCGGAACGGTACGCAAGGAGCACGCCCGGGTGCGGGTGTCCCGCATAGTACAGCGCCGGCAGGGGCCGACTGACAGCTACGTTATTAACGTCCCGATTTTTTCGCCTCTAACTGCGCGCCCGATATTGCCGTCGGCAAGGAGGTCGAAGACCACCATGGGCATGGTGTTATCTCTGCATAGGCTCATGGCGGTGGCGTCGGCCACAGCCAGGTCGCGGCCGAGTACCTCGGAGTAGGTGAGCTGATCAAATTTGACGGCCCCGGGTACCTTCTTGGGGTCGGCGTCATACACCCCATCAAC
>DATATO010000274.1:0-2642 GCA_036268755.1 Mycobacteriales bacterium
GTACGGGCCGGGGTGGTCAAAACAGTGGCCAGCACTGGCGGGGTGATCACCTCGGCCGGGTTGATCTTTGCCGCCTCAATGTTCGGGCTGCTCTTCGGCAACATCAGCGGTATGACCCAGGCCGGGTTCATCATCGGCGTCGGCCTGCTCATCGACACGTTCCTGGTGCGCACCGTCACCGTGCCGGCGCTGGCGGTGCTGATCGGCCGGGCCAACTGGTGGCCAACCTTGTGGGGTCGTCGCGCCATCCGGCTGGCGGATACGCCGCCGCCGCGTACCGAGCCTCTCTCGATGGTCGAGCAAATCTATGCAGCGCTCGGCGACGGGGAATCACCGCACTTGATCGCACAACGGTTCGAGGTGTCGCTGAATTCGGTGGCGCTGATCAACCGGCTGGCCCAGCCTGCCGCGGAGCCAACCGCCATGTCCGAGAACGGATCCCGCGTTCCTGCGGGCCGATAGAAGTAAGGAGGAATGAAGTGCAACTGCGAACAAAGATCGCTGTCACTTCCGGTGTCATCGGTATCGGGGTGCTTGCGGCCGCACCGGCTCGCGCCGACGATCCGCCTCCGCCGGCCTCGGTCACCGGACAGCAGGCACCACCTCCTGCCGACGCGCCGCTGTGGACCGCCGATTGAGGCGCCGACAGCTGGATCGTTCTGCAAACCACCTTTAGGCAACCAACCAAATCGCCACCGACTCAAAGAAAGAAGGCCCACCATGGACACGCTGATCGACTATCTGAACCTCTGGGAAGCGCAGAAACCCGACAAGACCGTCTACCGGTTCCTTGACGTTGAAGGCCGGGAGCTCGAGCACCACACCTTCGGCAGCTTCGCCGAGCGCACCCGTGATCTGGCCTCCTATCTTTCGGTCGATGCCGGACTCAGGCCGGGAGATCGGGCGCTGCTGGTCTACCCGCCGAGTCTGGAGATGGTGGCGGCGTTCTTCGCCTGCGCGCGAATCGGCGTGATCGCGGTACCGGTCAACCCTCCCCTCCCGATGGGGTTCGAAGCGGGGCAGGCCAAACTCGATTTCATTGCGCAGGACTGCGACGCCAAGGCGGTGCTGTCGACGAAGCAGTATGAGTACGACTACCGCGCCATGGCACTGGGTCACGTCAGCCCGGTTGAGCAACCCAGCGCGAATCTGCCATGGTTCGGCACGGATGGCCTGCAGGACTTCGGCGGTACTCCCGTGCCGGATACGCCTGGCCCAGTGCTGTTCTTGCAGTACACCTCTGGCTCCACCAACGATCCCAAGGGTGTGATCGTGAGCCACGCCAACGTGATTGCCAACGCGCACAGCGGAGGCTTCACCGGCGACGAGGTGGTGGTCAGTTGGCTGCCGCAGCACCACGACATGGGCTTGATCTCGGCTTACCTGTTCATGATGGTGGTCGGCGGGACCACACACGGAATGTCACCGCTCGACTTCCTCATGCGGCCCGCGGCGTGGCTGCAGCTTGTCAGCAACGTTGGTGCGACCCACACGCCGGCACCGAACTTCGCCCTCGAGTACTGCCTGCGCGAGGACAAGCTCCCCACCGCTGAGTTGGCCGGGGTCGACCTGAGCAGCCTGGACACCCTGGGCTGCGGGGCAGAACCCATCCGGGCTAAAACTTTCGCCCGGTTCCGGGAGCGCTTCGCCCCCTACGGTCTGAACCCCGACGCGCTGGCCGGCGGTTACGGCCTCGCCGAAAACACGTTGGTGGTGTCGTTCCGGGGCCGCCAGACCTTGGCGGTGAATAAGCGCGCCCTGGAGAACAATCTCGCACGGGTGGAAAAGGCCCAGCCAGAGAACAGCAACCAGACCGCCGTGGTGAGTTGCGGTAAGCCCACGGACGGCAACGTGGTCCGCATCGTTGACCCGCAAACACGGCAGGCTCTCGACGAGCGCAGGGTCGGCGAAATCTGGGTCGACGGACCCTCCAAAGGCGGTGGGTACTGGCAACGCCCCGAACTCTCCGCGGAGACATTCGCCGCCCGCATCGTCGGCGATGACGAACACACCTATCTGCGGACCGGCGACCTCGGTTTCATGCATGAGGGCGAGCTGTTCGTCTGCGGCCGGAGCAAGGATCTGATCATTGTCCGTGGCGTCAACTGCTACCCCTCGGACATCGAGGCGATCGTCGAGCGGGTGGCCCCACAGGTCCGGCACGGCTGCGTCGCCGCCTTCTCGGTCGAGCTCGACGACCAGGAAGCGTTGGTCGTCGTCGCCGAGGTTCGGGATAGCCAGTCGCTCCCCGACGGTAAGGCCGTTGCGCGGGCGATCCGCAGGTACGGCCACATCGATCCGCACACCATCGTGTTCGCGCCCCCGCGCAGCATCCCCAAGACCACCTCGGGAAAGATCCGGCGCGCCCAGACCCGCAAAAACTGGCTGGGCGGATTGCTGCCCTCGTGGGGGAGTTACACCCATAAGCCACAGGACGCGCTGGACGCCAACGCCGGTCCGCTGGAGCGTTTCCGCTACCTGATTGAGAGCTACGACCTCACCGGGGAAGAGCAGTACTCCTTCGCGGATCTCGGCGTCGACTCGCTGGCTTTGGCTGAACTCCGCGCGGAACTGCAGGGCCTGCTGGAAGAGCTTGGCGCCGGAGAGTTGGCGAATGACGTCGACACACGGCTGCTTCAGCG
>DATATO010000275.1:0-2527 GCA_036268755.1 Mycobacteriales bacterium
CTCGGTGTGCGCCGCGGCCGGGAAAAAGAAGACCTCGGTATCGATATCCGCGGTCGTCAGCTCGCCGGTCTCGATTTCGGGTCCGTCCTTCCACCAGGTAGCGCTCTCGATCAGCGAGAAATCGCGGACGACCAGCCAATCCAGGCTGGCCATCCCGAGACGCTGCATCTTTGCGTTCGACGAACCGACCGCCGGATTTTCTCCCATGAGGAAGTATCCCTTACAGCTGCCGTCAAGCTGCGCCATCACCGTTTCGTACGTGCTATGGCTGCCGGTCAGGCGTGGGAGGTAGTCGAAACAGAAATCGTTATCTGCCGTCGCTGCAGGACCCCAGTACGCCTTCAGGAGGCTTACCACATAGGAGCGCATCTCGCCCCAGAATCCCTTTCCCGCCGCCTCGGCCTCTACAAACGCGTCGAGGTCCTCGTCCTTGTGCGCGTGTGGCATCGGGATATATCCGGGCAACAGGTTGAACAAGGTCGGTATGTCGGTCGAGCCCTGGATCGATGCGTGCCCGCGCAGCGCCATGATTCCGCCGCCGGGACGTCCGATATTGCCCAGCAGCAGCTGCAGGATCGCCGCGGACCGGATGTACTGGACGCCGACGGTGTGCTGCGTCCATCCGACGGAATATACGAACGCGCTGGTTCGGTCGCGGCCGGAGTTCGCCGTCAGCGCCTGGGCGACGGTGCCGAAGAGGTCCTGCGGAATACCGCAGATCTGTTCGACCATCTCCGGTGTGTAGCGGGCGAAATGGCGTTTGAGGATTTGGAATACACAGCGAGGATGTTGCAGCGTCTCATCCCGCTCAGGCTCCCCCTCACCCAACTGTGCCCCACCGGAGCCGTGCGACTCGCCGCGGCCCGCCTCGTGTACCGCGCCGCCACTGTTCGTCCGGTCCTCGTACTCAGCGTCCCGCTGGCCTGAGGCCGCCTGCATCTCCACACCCTCGTACTGCCAGGAGTCGACGTCATAACCGCTGCTGTCTGCATCCAGGCCGGAGAAAAGACCGTCGAGATCTTCGGTGTCGGCGAAGTCTTCGGTGACTATTACCGGAGCATTCGTGTAGGCCACGACATAGTCACGGAAAAACAGGTCACGCTCGAGGACGTGATGGATCAAGCCGCCGAGAAAGGCGATATCCGTTCCCGCGCGCAACGGGACATGCACGTCCGCCAGCGCTGAGGTCCGGGTGAACCGCGGATCGACATGGATCACGGTGGCGCCCCGGGCCTTTGCCTCCATCACCCATTGGAAGCCAACCGGGTGACACTCGGCCATATTCGAGCCCTCGATCACGATGCAGTCGGCGTTCTGCAGATCCTGCTGGAACGTCGTCGCTCCGCCGCGACCGAACGAAGTTCCCAAACTGGGAACGGTCGAGGAGTGTCAAATGCGCGCCTGATTCTCGATCTGGACAGCACCCAGAGCGGTGAAAAGCTTCTTGATCAAGTAGTTTTCTTCGTTGTCCAGTGTGGCGCCGCCCAGACTGGCGAAGCCGAGGGTCCGCCGGGTGCGGAGCTCATCGACCTCCCATTGCCACCCTTCCCGCCGTGCGGCGATGACCCGGTCGGCGACCATGTCCATCGCGGTGTCCAGATCCAGTGGCTCCCAGTCGTGGCCGCCCGGCCGCCGATAGAGGACCCCCGTTTCCCGGGCGGAGCCAGTGGTCAATTGCAGGCTGGCGGCTCCCTTGGGACACAGTCTCCCGCGACTCACCGGAGAGTCGGGGTCGCCCTCGATCTGGGTGACCTTTTCGTTCTCGACGTAGACGTTCTGCCCACAACCGACCGCGCAGTAGGGGCAGATGGACTTGACGATCCTGTCGGCAGTTGCGACACGTGGGCGCAGTCCCGCGGTGCCTGGCGATCGGGCGGCTCCTCCGCGGCCCAGTGGGTCATCGCCAGTCAGCTGCCGATAGACGGGCCACGACTCGATCCACGTACGCACGCCCACAGCCGCTCCCTTCCGTCGTCAGCGAACCACAACAGCGGTCGGGCCGCCACCCGAGCGGCAGATTGGCCCCATGCGTCTCGACCGGATCAGAATGGCGCGCGTTCCGCGGATGGATCGAGAGTCCATCTCAGCGCACCACAACCGGGTGTTCCATCGCGGCCACCAGCTCCCCGACAATGGGGGCACCCGGAATCTCACCCGCAAGCAGCAGACCACCGGAGGTTTGCGCGTCGGCCAGTAGCAGAGCCTGTCCTTCCTCCACAGTGGATAAATCGGTGTGCGGGCGGACCCACTCGAGATTGCGCCGGGTGCCGCCACTCACGTAACCGGCGGCCACCGCCGCGTGCGTTCCGTCCAGATAGGGCACTGCTGTTGCGTCGATGACGGCCGTCACGCCGCTGGCCCTGGCCATTTTGAAGGCATGGCCGAGCAACCCGAACCCGGTGACGTCGGTGCAGCAGGTGATTCCGGCCCGGGCGGCGTGTTCGGCGGCACCCCGGTTCAACGTCGTCATCGTGGCAATCGCCTCCTCGAACACCTCGCCTGTCGCCTTGTGCCGGCTGTTCAGGAC
>DATATO010000276.1:0-5832 GCA_036268755.1 Mycobacteriales bacterium
TCCTTGATCCGGCTCGGCGTCACGGACTTCGGGATGACCACATTGCCCAGCTCGATGTGCCACCGAAGCACGACCTGCGCGGGTGTCTTGTCGTGCCGACCGGCGATCTCCGCCAGCGTGGCGTCATGCAGCAGCTCGCCACGCGCCAGTGGGCTCCAGGCCTCGGTCGCGATGTTGTGCTGAGCATGGAACCGGCGCAGTGGCGCCTGGGTGACCCTCGGCGAAAGCTCGATCTGGTTCATCACCGGAACGGTCTGTGTCTCGTCGAACAGCCGCTGCAGGTGGGGAATCTGGAAGTTGGACACCCCAATGGAACGGGCACGACCGTCGGCGGCGATCTTTTCGAACGCCTGCCAGGTCTCCACGTATTGGTCCCGGTCCGGCAGCGGCCAGTGAATCAGATAGAGGTCCACGTAGTCCAGACCGAGCTTGGTCAGGCTCGCGTCGAAGGCCCGCATCGTCGAGTCGTAACCCTGTTCGTCATTCCAGAGCTTGGTCGTCACGAAGAGCTCGCCGCGATCGAGCCCGGAGCGGGCGATCGCCTCCCCGACGCCGGTCTCGTTGCCGTAAACCGCGGCGGTATCGATGCTGCGATAACCCACCTCGAGCGCGTAGGAGACGGCATCTACGGCACCCGCCGGATCCGCCTGGTAGGTGCCCAAGCCCCAGTTGCGGAGTGACAATGCCGTTGTTCAAGGTGACGTTCGGAACGCTGGTCATGGTTCCCTTTCGATTCCGATGAAGTTGAAGGCACCTGAGCTCAGTACCCAACTGCAACTCGGAGTATTCGTCGTTTATGCCCCGCGCTCGGCTGCCAGTACAACGCCGAACGCGACCACAGGGCTCTTTTCCTGACCGAAATCAGCCCTGTGGTTACACTCGGCGGTTGTGGGGCACCCAGATCGGTCAGACTCTAACTAAGAGGAAATGTAGCCTGGTGCGTGTCGGCCATCGTCGCGCCACTGCGAGAGTGTCGTCTGATCACACAGTCAACGACTGAAGGCGGCGGAGCACCTAATCGGCTCCCAGGACGCGCGCAACCGCAAAGAGGTCTGGGCTTCGGGTAGAGCCGGTCAGCGCGACCCGAACGATCTGCGAAGCTTCCCGGATCGAGCCGTTGGGGTATGCCTCCGGGTTCTTCTTGAACTCCTTGGGGTTCGGGGCGAACCGGTGTTCGGCGGCAAGGGTGCGGATCTGGTTGAACCACTCCTGCGGATCGTCCAACTCCTGGTATTTCGCCGCGAAATCGTTCGCAAAGGCGCGAACGACATCGGGATCGAGCTTCAGCCCGGCGAGCCGGTCATCATCCGCGGTAACCGGTGTGAAGAGCTGGACGAAGAAGAATCCGTATGCCTCTCGGAAGTCCGACCACTTGCGGAGATCCTTACGCGGATTGTCGACACCTTCTCGTTCGACAGCGAGTGCAGCCAAAGCCTTTGCGTTCTCGTTCTCCAGAACTGGAAGGAGGTCGGGGTCGTGATCCGCGACCCAGGGATGTAGAGCGGTCAGGACTTGCTCGGCCGAGAGTGTCGCAATGTAGTCAGCAGAGATGTCCTCGAGCTTGACCAAATCGACCAACGGACCGGCCACTCCACAGTCCTCGAGTTGAATCGGCGCCTCCAGCGCTTCAGGCAATGGCAGCTCGGCGAGCTGCCCGTTGGCGAGCCCCCGAAGGAAGTACAGGATGGCCTCAGTCGGGTAACCGGCCTTGACATAGAACTCGACACCCGCTTCAGGGTCTTTGCGTTTGGAGAGCTTGCGTTTTCCGCCGGGGATCTGCTTCATCAGCGGTGCAATATGTGCGTAGGTGGGCGGCGTGAACCCGAGCGCGTCGAACAATTGCAGATGCAGCGGAACGGACGAGATCCACTCATCACCGCGGATGACCAGGGTGACGCGCATCAGATGATCGTCAACCGCGTGCGCGAAGTGGTAGGTCGGAAGCCGCAGGGGATTGACCGAAGACTTCAGGATCACCGCATCGTTGCGGTTGTCCTCCGCCGACAGCCGGCCGCGGATCATGTCGGTGAACTCGGCGCGTGGCTTGGGGGCGTCGGGAGACCGGAAGCGCACCACGTACGGAGTTCCGCCGTCCAGCTTCGCCTGCACCAACGCTGGATCCGCATCGCGCCAGATTGCCCACTTACCGTAGTAGCCGGTTGGCAGTTTCGCAGCCTCCTGGCGCTTGCGGATATCCGTGAGCTCCGCTTCAGTAGCGAAACACAAATATGCCTTGCCCTCGCGGAGGAGCTGGCGCGCGTAGCTCAGATAGATCGCCTCACGCTGCGATTGGTGGTATGGGCCATAAGCGCCATCGTTATCATCCTCGTCGGCGCGAGTTCCGAAGAATTCGAAAGCGCGCTGCAACTGTTCGACCGCGCCCTCGACAACGCGCGCCTGGTCGGTGTCCTCGATCCTGACCAGGTAGGTACCCCCCGTTTGGTGCGCGACGTTCTGATCGATCATGGCCACATAGATGTTGCCAATGTGTACGTAACCGGTGGGAGAAGGTCCGAATCGCGTGACCTGGGCGCCTTCAGGAAGCTGCCGCGGAGGATAACGTTCCTCCAAATGGGCCGGTTCAGGCAGATCAACCGGAAATAGTGCGTCAATCATGGCGGGGTCCAGCATGGATTCACGTCTCCAGCGCAGCTATGGATCGGGGTTTCAGGCTACCAATCGACGGGCGCCGGCTCAGCGGAGCAATCCACACCACAGCGGCACCGTGGCTACGGTGGAGTGCGGATGAGTGTGGCCTAACCTGCCGCCCTCCCCGTGATCCGCACATACCACGACCAGTGGCGCGCGATGGCGGATCCTGTCGAACAATCTGCCAAGTTGTAGATCCGCCCATTCGAGCGCAAAACGCTGCATGCCGAGGAGTACGGATATCGCCTAGAATTTAATGGGATACGGCATAGCGGCGGAGCCGGAGGCTGTTGAAGACGACGGTGGTCCCCACCGCGCCGGCTATCCCGCTCACCAGCACCGGATTCACCACACCGCTTACCGCGATCGGAAGCATCACGACGTGATAAGCGACGGCCCAGATCAGGTTCGCCGAGATGGTGCGGGACATCCGCTGTGTCAAGCCGAACGCTTCGGCAAGAGCGCCGAGGTCCCGGCGGGCCAACGTCAGGCCCGCACCGGACACCGGCCCGAAGGTTCCGGCGCCGACCGCCACCCCGATAGTCGCCTGGGAGAAGGCCGCACCGTCGGAGGGGACCCGGCCGCTGACGTCCAGCGCCAGGGCCACACAAAAGTTGCGGCTCCGCAGCTGATGCACGGCCTCGCTCATGCCGCCCCGACTGACAAACATGGTTTCGAGCTGAACGCGCCGCATCTGGCGCGTGACCTGCGCCCGGTGCGCCTCGGAGCGCTTGAGGCTGCGGTCTGCCACCACCGCGTCGACGCTGCGGGATCGGCGCACTGCGGAGAGCCGGCTGATAATGATGCCGAGTTGGATTCCCCGCCCCACGCCCACCAGCATCGGGGTCGATATAGCAAGCGCCAGAGCGCTCGGCGAGGCGACCAGCAGTACAGACACCGCCGTGAACAACGCAGCTCGCTCATCGCCACCCGACCACACCGACGCCAACAACGCCACGCCGGCCAGGACGATGGCGGCCACGACGGCCGCCGCCGCGCCGCGATCCGTCCGGCGGCGCAACACGCTCTGCTCGGTATGGACCCGTTCCATGACCCGCACGGCCTGCGCAAGCCCGGTGTCGGCACCGACCCGGGCAACCCGGGCCACAATACGGTCGCCGATGTTGGTGGCACCGCAGGCAATCGGGCGACCGGGACCCACCTTAACCGGCACTTCTTGCCCGGTGAGCGCGGAGACGTCTACCAGGGATTCTCCCTCGACGACGATGGCATCTGCCGCGATCTTTTCGTCGGGTCCGATGACGAGGTAGTCGCCCACATGCACCCGCTGACTGGCTATACGCCGCTCAGTTCCGTCCATTCGGACGCGGGCCTCGGCGGCACCGCTGCGCAGCAACAGGCGGGAGATGGCTCCGGCCCGGTGCAGCGCCGAATGCTCGAACCACCGCATCCACAGCGCGACGGTGACCAGCAGCGCGGGAATATGGAATTGCGGCTGATCGGTGCCGCTGATCCCCGCCCAAAGGCTCCAGCCGAATGTGACCAGCACGCCGACGGAGGCGAGGAAACCTCGCATGTCGGATAGTGTTGAGGAATCCCGAAATATCGCGGTATACAGGGGGACCGCGGCCCACAGCACCGACGGCGCCGCGAAAATCATGGCCACCCACTGCCAGCCGTGGGCCTGCCACGACGGATTGAGCGACAGTGCAAGCACCGGAATGGCCAGGAGCGAGGCGGCGACGGCGCGATTGCGGAGCTCCCCAAGCTCCGCCGATTCGGAGTCATGAGAAATCGGGCGCCCCAGGGCATCCACCTGAGATTCATTGGATCCGGCCGAGGTGCCACGCGTGGCCTCGACGGTCTCCACCGGGAAACCGGACTCCTGGATCACATGCATGACCTGCGCGATCGAGACCTTGGTCAGGTCATAGGAGATGGTGGCGCGGTCGGTGGCGTGACTGACGATAGCGAATACGCTCGGCAGCCGATTGAGTCGCCGTTCGAGCCGCGCAGCCGATCGAGAGGTGAGTTCACGGACCACCAGCTCGGCGGAGCGGGCCGACGAAGTCGGTGAGGTCGGCGCCGGCGAGAGGGGTGGACTGGGCAATTCGACCTTCGGGGGCTGGCGGGTGGAGACCGTCGCCGCCGAGACTCGAGGCCGAAAATTACCGAGCGTCGGAGGCCGCGGACCGGGTGGGCCGGAGTGCGGCGCGGCGACAGCCGAGGGCGTTCCGGTCATATGCAGTCACTTCCTATACGGCCTTACAACACCACAACTAGTGCGGTGATTTCGCCAACTTGAGCGATTCACCGCACTCGCTGTGATTAGTATCATTCCGGGTTTCGGCGGTGTCTGCTATGGGAATGACGAGATGAGGAGTGCCGTAAGCAAAAAAGTTGTCGCTGACCTGCACATTTAAGTATAGATAGTAAATGGCGGCTGAATTGCGAGCTAACCGCTCAAATGCCATGAATTAGACATCTATGCGACATGGTGTGCAGTTTCACAGGGCGCCTCGTGCGGCGGATCGAGGCAGGTGTGAGCGCCTCGGCTCGTGGGGCGCCTGTATTGATAGGCGCCCCACGGGCCGTCAGCTCTATTCCTGCCGGCTCTTCTCACCCGGAACATCGGTGAGGGGGGCCTTGGCGCGGCGGACCCACAGCACAGCGGCAACGGCCGCCAGCAGCGCCACGACACTGACCGCCAGGCTTCCGATTGCAAGAGGCTTGCCATCGCCGGAGTCGCTGTCCGACTTGCCGGCATTAGCCGACGGCTTGTTGGCATTGGCGTCCGTCAATGTGAGCACCGGGGCCGGATGGTCCGCTTTTGGATTGGTATCGATCCACCGGACGACGTTGCCGTTGTCGTAGGTCTGCAGTGCCTTGAAGGTGACCTTCGAGGCGGTCGGAAGCGGGCCGAACGACACGTCGAACTCCTGGAACTGTCCCGGCGCGATCTTGGCGTCGCCTTTCGCGGTCCACACGATCCGATCCACGGCCTCGCTGATCTCGCCGTCGTCGGTCTTGACCGGCCGGGCGAGCTTGCGGACGGTGACCTGCGCCTCCCAACCGGGCACCGGTTTGATCCTGGCATTGGGGATGATGTCGGCCGGATCCAGCACGACCTCAAGCTTGTTCGTCGCGGCGTTGTCATCCTCGTTGGGCACTCGGAATGACACCACCGCGTAGCCGCCCTTGGGTGCTTCCTTCGGGTTGACG
>DATATO010000277.1:0-4718 GCA_036268755.1 Mycobacteriales bacterium
CGAGCCCAACGTCGGTGTGGTCGGAGTGCCGGATCCGCGGCTCAACGAGCTCGCCAAGCTGCACGGCTCGGCCAAGCTCGTACCGGCGACAGTGAGTTTCGTTGACATCGCCGGCCTGGTGAAGGGTGCCAGTACCGGTCAGGGGCGGGGCAACGCCTTCCTCGCCAATATCCGTGAGGCAAACGCGATCTGCCAGGTGATTCGGGCGTTCTCCGACCCCAACGTGATGCATGTCGACGGCAAGATTTCACCGTCAGACGACATCGAGACCATCAACACCGAGCTGATCCTCGCCGATCTGCAGACGGTTGAGAAGGTGCTGCCGCGTTGGGAGAAAGAGATCCGGATCAACAAGGAGCGGCTTCCCGCCGTGGCCGCGGCCCGGGCCGCGTGCGAGCTACTCAATTCCGGGACCACGCTGTATGCCGGCGCCGCGGGCGCCAAGGTCGACCTCGAGCCCCTTGCCGAGCTGCACCTGCTGACCGCCAAGCCGTTCCTGTACGTGTTCAACGTGGACGAGGACGAGCTCGGCAACGCCGAGTTCCTCGCCGAGCTGCGCGAGCTAGTCGCTCCGGCCGAGGCGATCTTCCTGGACGCCAAGATTGAGTCCGAGCTCGTTGAGCTTCCGGAGGAGGAGGCGCGGGAGCTGCTGGAGTCCGTTGGGCAGTCCGAGCCGGGCCTTAACCAGCTGATCCGGGTCGGCTTCGCCACCCTCGGCCTGCAGACCTACCTCACGGCCGGCCCAAAGGAGGCGCGCGCCTGGACCATCCCGGTCGGCGCCACCGCTCCCCAGGCTGCCGGCGCCATCCACTCGGACTTTCAACGCGGCTTCATCAAGGCCGAGATTGTTTCCTACGACGACCTGATGGACGCCGGATCAATGGCCGAGGCGAAAGCCCGGGGCAGGGTACGCATGGAGGGTAAAGACTACGTAATGGCAGACGGTGACGTAGTGGAGTTCCGCTTCAACGTATAGGAACGGCTGCTCTGTCGAGTCGAGGTCCGGAACGGTTCGCTGGGCATCGATCAAGGCTTCTCCAGTTACCTGGATTTGTCCCGCTAGCAAATCCTTTTGAACCGTCTAAGGAGATGCTGTCTCGCCAGCCATTGAAAATTGTGGCAAGCCGAATGAGGTTGAGGGCCTTAGTGACTTCAGGCCGCCATCAGGCTAGCTGCGAGCGTGCGCCTTCGTGTTGGACCGTCAACAGTACTGCGCCGACATTGAGCTCAGGTTGCTTACAAAGCCAAAGGTCGTGGCCAGTTGTAGTATGACGTTCAACGCCGTTATACACTGGGACTATGGGTGTTGCGGATGATTCGTTCTACGACGGCATACCTGTTGTTGAACTTTCGATCACCGAGGTAGATGTGCCAGACCCGGCGCACTTGCGTCGTTCTTCCCGCTACCCTGGCGCTGTCGATATCGAACCGATTGCCGCCATCGAAGCCGCACTTGATCCCTATGCATTAATCGGCCGTGATCCTAAGTCCCACACCGGTGAAGGAGTCCGGGTAATTGGTTACTCGCCGACTAGCGGACAGGTATTAGTTGTCGTTCTGCTGCCAAACGACCATCCGCCATCCGGTCTATGGCATGTGGCTACGACATGGCCCGCGAGTCGTAATGAACGTGGTGTTTATCGAGCTATTGCGGAGGAGGAGTCATGACAGGCATTGACCCACAGCTCCATACAAAGCTTGCAGCTGAAGCCGAGCATGCGGAAGCTAACCGTGATACGCCTATGGTCTACCGTCGAAAGCGCTCTAGCAATGCGCAATCCGTTTATGGGCTTAGGCTGCCTAACGCTCGGATCGAACAGCTACGTCAGCTGGCCGCAGCGCGCGGAATGGAGCCAAGCAATTTGGCTCGTCAGTGGGTCATTGAGCATCTCGACGCTGCCGAGAGTGGACGTGATCGAGATACAGAACGCTGGGAACGCGACTTGAGGGCTACCGCTGAACATATGCGCCAGCTACTCGATGAGCGTCCTGCCGCTGCCTAAGGGCAACGAACGGTCTGACGACTAAGGGCTCAGGCGAATCGTTGCGGTCGGCTCGTAGGCGTAGCACGCCGACATAGCTGGAGCGAACAGGGCGCCCGTGAGCCGCCGTCCAGATTCCGGAGAGCCCCGAGGCACCCCACATCGACCAGGTGAGACCGGTACCGATACCGATGGTCGTGCCCGTGGCAGAACCCCTCATCAGACCCCCATGCGTGTGTTAGGTCGCTCGTATGACGCCGCGCCGAGTAAGCAGGACGTTCCGTGGCGTTAACGGTGAGAACGGCCCGGAGTTTTCGGTTGGAATCTTCGGAACGGGCGAGCCAACCTGCTAACAAGGCTCCGTAGGCTGGACTTCGGGTTTCGCGTTCCGGGCGAAGCCGGAATGACGGCCGCAAACGTCGACGACGTAGGTGGCGGTGCCTTGACCTGCTGCGCTTCAGTCGGGGCGTCGGCAGGTGAGCCGATCTCCTGCTCGGCCGTGTGATCCTGCGGTTCCTCGACTACAGGAGCGTCCTGCCGTTCGGGCGCCTCAATGAGGGGCACCGACATTGATGGAGGCTGTGAGTCCAGAACCGCAGCGTTGCCGTACGCGGCTGTCCCAGCCTGGGTGCGGTGATCTACTCGAGACTTATAGCCGCGAGGGGCGATTCCGGGGTGGGCCGAGTAGAACTTCCCGAGCTCTCTCGTGGCGATGCCCTTAACTCCGCGTACGGTGAGGTTGTACTCCCCGGCAAGCCTTTCTCTCGCAGCTGACTTTTCGGTTTCGGATAGGTCAATGAAATGCAGCAAGAGAATCTTTTTCTCGCGATCGCCCAGACTCGCGATGTAGGCCTGGACTATGCGGTGGCGGTTCGACCTGGAGCCTGTGTGATTCCTAAGCTCCCCGAAGGCATCTTTGTCGGTACGGGCCCGTTCCGTAATATCCCCTACCTGCTCACGGTAATGATCGGGTAGGAGCTGCAGCATCTCCGTTACTGTCTCTTCCGGCAGCCGTGCCCGTTCGGCTATCTCTGCGAGGGTGGGCCTACGGCCGAACTCTTTATAGAGTGGATAAATATTTCGCCGTACCTTTCGGGCGTCCTTTTGTGCCCCATGGGGGATGCGGAGATACCAGGCGGCATCGCGATAGGCCGTGTTTCGTCGAATACACGATCGGTCACCAGACCTGAAAAGGGTTCCTGGCGGGTCTCCGGGTCGGTCAGATAATCCTCGATTGCGCCCAATATGCCGAGTCGTGCCGCCTGCTGGAAGTCCTCGACTTGTTGCTGGTAAACCGAGCCCCGGTCTGTGCCCGCATCCAACACCCGATGTTGGACCAACCACATAGCGAGCGGATGGGCATGCTCCACTATCGCCGCCTGGAGACCTTCCCAGCCGGCGGACTGTTTGCCCTGCTGATTTTGAAGATCCAACAGCTGAGCCAGAAGTTGCGCAGCTTGCCTGTCCTTCTCTATGTTCTCGGGCCTACGTTTAGTCGGATCGCTTCTTTGCCGTCGCGCTATCTCCCTGCGAGGCCTGCGCTCCGTCATAGCAGCAGCCTATCTGGGGACGTAACCTGTTTCTGAATCAATGACGAAAGGTGACCGCTGGCTGCCTACCGATGCTCAGGGTCCAGTGCAGGCGAAGCTCGTCTCGAAGCAAGAAGACCTCGTCGAGGAATCGAAGACCAATGCTGCTGAGCCGTAAGCGGGACAACCCAGCGTGCTTACCGGCCCTAGCAGTCAGCGTCCGCGGCCAATGCGGCCGTTCGGATTCGACCGCCGCAGCCGCTCGGGTAGCCGCCGGACTCGTTGCGGCGGTGGGTTCGACGCTATCGGTTCCGGAATGCCCAACTGTGTCACCAGAGGTTCGGCAAGGACCCCGAGGCCCTGCAACGCGTCCACTCGATCGAAATGGTTCAGCCCGTCGAGGCGACATTGCTTGTTACCCGGGAACCTGTCCGCTAGGGCTTCGGTGTGCTCTGCCACCAACCGGCCGAATTCACCCAGACTGGAGGCGTCCTCGATACCGAACATGCCGTCGATGGGATGTAGCTTGGCGCTGAAGGCTGGGGCGTAAGCCGCCGAGAATGCAACCCCCTCCGTTAGATCGCGTCCCACCACCCCGCCGCATAGTGTTGGCGCGAACAGCATCAAACGGTAACTCAACCCGAGGTCTGGATCATCATCCAACGACGCGCCTGCTTTGCCGAAAAGCTGCCGGAGCTCGCTATCGAGCTCGGCGGGAGCTTCCATCGGTTCACTCGTCCTGATCCCGCGTCGAAACTCTGTCTTGAACGCGAGGTCTGCGAACATTGTGTCCCAGTCCGGTACGTCGCCTTCCCATTTGGCGAGTCGTCCAATGTAGTGGGGACGCAGTATGCGGTCATTGCGGTAGGAGTAGCCGCCGATTATTGAAGTCTCTGAACGTAATCGGCGAAGCTTATTGCGCCACCTGTTTCCAGAACTCCTTACCTCAGCCAACACTCCGTAGACATGGCGCTCCAGCATCGCGATCAGCTTGCCAGCTCTGACCGCATATGGCTTTGGGGTGTGCGCTGAATCTCAGCGCCCACCCCAAAAGCGGTGGATCGATCGGGCTAATCCCGGTTGGTGAAGGCCCTGCGTCGGTTGGCCGCGACGAGCACTAATCCGAGGACTAGCAGCCCCGCTGCCGCTACCGCTATTCCGATGAGTGAGGTCCCCGTGACCGGCAGGCCACCCTTGTCCGCCCTGG
>DATATO010000278.1:0-3575 GCA_036268755.1 Mycobacteriales bacterium
CCCGGAGACGGTCCGGGGAAATCCCCCCACCGGCGCGTCCGGCAGCTGGGCGAGCAGCTCACACAGCGCGACCCAGCGGACACTAACCGGGTCATCTACCTGGGCAAATACCCGGGTCATTCGGTCGTAGTCGGCGAACGAGTCGACGGTGGCCCGCAGGTGAGACCAGTGGTAAGTGGCCGCGAGGGTCTCAGGGGTCGCGTCACCGAACTTCTCCCGGATCCATAGCGTGACGTGTTCCCGCTCGGCGGCGCTGTGTGCGCGCTCATCGGCCTGACGAAGCGCGTTCACTGTGAAGATTTCAGCGCTGACGCCGTAGGGCAGGCCCGAGTCGGTCGAGGTCCGCAGGTAGGACCCCCCGGATCGGATGATCTCCTCTACCAATTCTCCGATCAGGTCGGAGTCGGGGAAGGTGTTGTCGCCCGTGAGCCGCACCACAAGGTCGCCGTCGTCGAGATCGGTGGTGGCGGCGGTAAACCGGGAGAGGGGATCTTCCAGGGATCCGCGCACCACCGGCAGACCGTACTCGGTGGCGATCAGCGCCAGCGAATCGTCGGTGGGATCGGTGCTGGTGGCCAGACGCACCTCCAGGCCGCCTCGGCCGGCACGCAGCGCAGCGAGTACGGCGACCGGGGTGCCGTTTATGGGCAACAGAACCTTGGCCGGCAGCCGCCCAGACGAGGTTCGAGCCTGCAGCACGGCGACTACACGGGGGGAGGAATGCATGATCCGTACAACGTCCTTCCGGTGACGCCGGGAATCCGGTCGTCGCAGATTAGAGCAGCGTACTCACCTACCGGGCGACGCGATGGTCCGGTCGGAGGTAAGACGAAGGGCCGCCCGCTCTGAGATACTGGGCGCATGCCACGCACTCCTCACCGCTCCCCCAGGCCGACGACCGGCAAGCGAACCGTGCTCACGATGGTGGCCTTGGCTGCCACCTTGATCGCGCTGGCAGCCGGCTGCGGCGACAACAAGAGCTCGGCCAAGCACGAGCCGACCGCATCCCCGTCGGCGCCGGCAAGGCCGAGCCCCAGCGCCGCCGACGGCACGAACCTAACCGCATGCCAGGACGGAACCTGCGAGGTTCAGGTCCGAACCGGAGATCAGATAAAGGTCAACCCGACATTCGGGCTGGATATGTTCACCGTGAAGTCGATCGAGGATGGGCGCGTCACCCTCATGATGCGCGGCACCCACGGTGGCCTGGAGGCGGTGGGCCGGGGCATCAGCGTGAGCACTAACTGCGCCAACAATCGCTGTCAGGACGAGGGGGAACTGGGGTTGGTGACCGGCATGCAGGGCCGGGTGAACAAGATCCTGCTCAACCTGAGCGCAGCGGGTGGCGGGCAGGCCATCCTTAAGCTCACGCCGCAGTAGCGCAGCGGTGGCCGGGGTGAAGGCGGCAAGCTTTCGACGGCGTATATCTCGACATCCCCACGGTCTACGAGAACCTCGGCCGCGTCCGGGGCTAGCGGCGCGACAGCCTGGCCGGAAAAATGGCGGCGCTCATCTCGCGGATCAGCACATACGTCAAACATCGACGGGCATAGGCATGAGGAACTATTCTTCCCGGCCACCGATAACCGTGTGATCAGGACTTCTGCCGCGCAACCGAGCCGGCGTCGATGCCGCCCGGGTTGGGTCGGACAGTTGTCGTGTTTGAACGATTCTCAGGCGGGTAGGCAGTAGGTGCTGAACGATCACAGCTGACGAGGGGGAAGCATGATCACGCGTGATCAGGTATCAGAACTGGCCGATACGACTGTGTATGACAGCGGCGGCGAGAAGGTCGGCAAGGTAGGCCAGATCTATCTCGACCGGGCGAACAACCAGCCGAGCTGGGTGACCGTCCAAACCGGGCTGTTCGGGATGAAGGAGAGTTTTGTCCCGTTGCAGCGCGCCGAGACCCGAGAGGATCGGTTGCAGGTAGCGGTGAAGAAGCAAGAGGTCAAGGACGCGCCAAAGATCGATGCCGACGGGGAGCTAACGCCGGACCGTGAGGCTGAGCTGTACGACTACTATCAGCTGTCGCCGGAGGGCGGGCCCACAGGAACATACGGTCGCTCGTCTGCCGAGCAGCGAGCGGCATCGGACGGCGCGGGCGATCAGGCAATGACCCGCTCCGAGGAACGAATGCGGGTAGGCACGGAACAGACCGAACAGGGACAGGCTCGGTTGCGTAAGTACGTTGTCACCGAACACGTACAGCAGACGGTGCCGGTGCGGCATGAGGAAGTCCGGTTGGAGCGGGAGCCGATCACGGAAGCCAACCGGCGTTCGGCAATGAGCGGTCCGGAGATCTCCGAGGCGGAGTACGAGACCACGCTGCATGCGGAGCGGCCGGCGATTGTTACCGAGACCGTGCCGGTGGAGCAGGTGCGCCTGTCCAAGGAGACCGTCACCGAACAGCGGAACGTCGAGGGCGAGGTCCGCAAGGAGAAGATCAACTTCGATCGGCCCGGGCAGGACTCGAAGCAGAACAACTCATAGTTAGTCCGTGCAGAGGTGGGCGCCCGGAAGTTTGGGCGGCCACCTCTGCATGTGGCGCCCGCAGCCGAGAGGGTGGCGGGTTCGGTTCCGAAAGATGCGGGATTCGCTGGGTGCCGCAACTTTCGGCAGTGACGCTAGAGAGCCTCAAAGAAGGAGTCGGCAGCCGCCGAGGCCCCGCTCGCACCATCCTGAGAGGCAGTTTTACTGAGACAGGCTACGATCGGGACATGACAGAGATAGGTATGCCGGGCGACCCAGAGGTACCGGATTCGGTGGAAGACCAGTTGGAAACCGTGAAAGAGGTTTTGGGTTTGGGCGGCAAAATGCCGCCACCCAAGGTGCCACGGGATGAGAAGAAGCGTCACTCGAGCGTCTGCGGCTTCAGGGGGCCTCGGCATAACCGCATGGGCGGGGCAACGCAGCACAGGCGCAACGGGATCGGGTAGCAATAGCCTCCGCCCGCGTCACGGTTTGACAATCGCCATAATCGCACGTCATCAGGGGTAAGACTTGAGGGCGAGCGATCCGGTGGTGGTCGGGTGCGGGGCGTTGCCGTAGGCATCGAAGAGCTTTCCCGTAGCACCACTTACCCTCGCCTCGAAGTCGAGCAGGAATTGCTTGCGCTCGAGACCGCCGCCGTAGCCGGTGAGGCTGCCCATGGATCCCACCACTCGATGACAGGGCACGATGATGCTGATCGGGTTCTTTCCGTTGGCGAGGCCCACGGCGCGTGAAGCGGTGGGGCTGCCCAGCCGGTCGGCGAGCTGCCCGTACGACACGGTTTCGCCGTAGCCGATGTCGCGCAGCCCGGCCCACACCCGCCGCTGGAATTCGGTTCCCGCCAATATCAGCGGAAGCTCGAACGAGGTCCGGCTCCCGGCAAAGTACTCCTCCAGTTGGCGAATCGCCTCGGCGAAAGGTCGGGAGTCGAGCTCACCGAAGCTTTGCTCCGGCGGACGGTGCCGGTGCTGTTCCATGTAAACCCCGGCGAGCGCGCCGTCCGTCGCCACCAACGTGAGTTTGCCAATGGGACTGTCCACCACCGTGTGGGTTCGACGAGTCAAGTCGAGTGTCTTCATCTC
>DATATO010000279.1:0-4970 GCA_036268755.1 Mycobacteriales bacterium
ACCTTGGTCAGCTCGGCCTTGTTGGCGAGCAGCTTCTGCAGGTCCGCAGCGGTAATTTTGTCGAAGGCGCTGTTGGCCGGGGCGAACACCGTGATGTTAGACGCGCCGTTGAGCGTGCCGCCCAGATCCGCCGCGGTCACCGCTGACACCAGGGTCGACAGCGCCGGGTTATTCGAGGCCGCGGTGGCTACCGGGTCGCTCGACATGCCCTCGAAGCTGCCCTTGCCGGTCTTCGGCACCGCCGAACATCCGGCGCCGAACGGCTGGGCCGCGCTTTGGGACATCGAGGTGTCCTTCTTTTTGCTGCCGTTGTCGCTCTTCTTGTCGCCACAGGCCGTCATGCCCATGGCCAGAACGGCTACCGCGCCGACGGCGCAGATTCGGAGGCTCATTGAGTGCTTCACGATTGTTTCTCCTCGTACGTCACCTGAGTGGGTGGCGAACGCCGTGGCGAGCGCCCTGGCGTTCATGGATAGGTCGTATCTCTAGTTCGGAGCTATCCACCGGGGGGATTGGTACGAAATGGCGCTCTTTCTCAATCGCGCGTGGTAATTTTTCAGCCGCCCGAAACTGCCTACAGATCGAGCTGTACCAGCGGGTTCATGGTGGGCTGCGAGGATCCGGCGGCCGGTTCCAGCGTCATCGCGACCTGGGTCGAGTCGTCCACCTTGGTCAACAGCCGCATGGTCGCGCCGCGCGGCACCACGCCGGCGGAGCGGGCCTTGCCGTTATGCATCAGCCACAGCTGATAGCGCAGATTCACCGGCGGCTCGGGCAGCTTCGACAGCACGACGACGCCGGCGTTTCGGGTGCGGGACGAGATCACCGTGACGCTGCCGCTCTCGGCGTAGGAGGTATTGCGGGTCGTGGCGTCGCGCGCGGCCAGCACCGCCGATGCCACGTTGTCCCGGTTGGGGCGGTCGCCGCGGTGCTGGTTGAATCCGACGAAACTGAGCATGACGACGAAGATCACGAGCGCCGCCGCGAGCGCGATAAGCCGAGGCTGCCGGAATCGGGCCGGCAGCCGCCAGGGCTCGACGTCAGCTTGCGGCTGGGGGATGGGGGGCAGCTGACGGGTCTCGCGGACCTCTGCCAACAGCCGAGCTCGAAGCTGTGGTCCCGGCTGTGCCAACGCGGGGAAGCTCAAGTTAGAGGCGGTGGTTTGCAGTTCGGCGACCTCCCCGGCGCAGCCGGGACATGCCTTGAGGTGCCGTTCCACGGCCGTGCGTTCCGCGTCGTCCACCGAGTCGAGCACATAGGCCCCGACCAGGGTGTGGACGTCCGGTCGCTCCCGGCGCCACCTCATCATCGTGAAACTCCCATGCAATCGCGCAACTTGGTGAGGCCGTCGCGCATCCGAGTCTTTACCGTGGGGACGGCGGCTCGGAGCAGTTCGGCGACCTCCCGATAGGTGTAGCCCTGGTAGTAGGCGAGGGTGATGGACTCGCGCTGCAGCGTGGAAAGCAGGCGGAGACAGTCCCGCAACGACTGTTTTTCCATGCTGCGCGACGTTTCCTCCACCACCACGTCGTAGTCGCGTTCCATGCTGCCTGACGCGACCGTACGCTCGCGGTCGGTTGACGCCTGGGTGGACCGAACCCGGTCCACCGAGCGTCGATGTGCCATGGTGAGCAGCCACGATAGCGCGGACCCCTTGCCGGAGTCGTAACGGGACGCCGTCCGCCATGCCTCGACGAACACCTCCTGCGTGACCTCTTCGGCATGGGCCGGGTTCCGGATGACTCGCAACACCAGCCCGTGCACGCGGGGGACTGTGAGGTCATAGAGCTGGGTAAACGCCTCGTCATCGCCGTGCGCCGTCTGCCGCAACAGGTAGTCGACGCCTGTCGCGGTCTGCTCGGCGGCCGTCATATCTGCCAGCCCGAGCTCGCTCCACCAATTAGACGCCATGCGCTACCCGCCTCTACGTCTGGCCGCAGTAGTACTTCGGTGCCATCCGGTCGCCGGATTGGTCTGCTGACAAAGTTGTCGATAGTCCTCGCCCCCGTCCTTATTGCGCGACGATGTCCGCGACCGTCGGTTGCGCCAACCGTCGATAGTCGGCCGAATGCATGGCGATGGTGGTGGTCCTGCCGGCATTGAAAACGATGTCGGCGTTGTCATACAACGTCGGATCGCTAACCACGTCCAGCTCAAACAAATTGCCGAACGGCGGCACCCCGCCTGGTTGTACCCCGTCGGTCAGCTCACTAACCTCCGCCTCGGTAGCGAACCTCACCTCCTTGGCGTGCAGTAGCCGCTTCACCTTGGCCCCGTCGAATCGTCGGTCGGCGGGAATTACGAGCATGACGTAGCTCCGGCCGCCGCCGACGAGTTTCGTGCGGACGATGATCGCCTTGGCGCCCTGCCGCAGCGTGTAGCCCGGCCGCAGCGCGGCGGCCTCCTCGCTGGTGCGCACCGGCTCGTGTTCGAAGCTGTCGCACCATGCCCCGGCCTGCGTGATCAGTGCGGTGATGCGGTCTGCGATGGCATGGCTATCCACTGGCTATGTCTCCGGCGTTAGGGGTTCGCCCCGCCGATAGCCGAATGTCTCGTGGCGTCGGATAAAGCCGAGCGAGACATACAGCTGGGCGGCGGCGATGTTTTCTGCGTTGTGATTGACGGTAATCGTCGTCAGGCTGTACCTGCGCATCTCCGCCATCGCGTGTCGCGTCACGGCCCCGGCCAAACCCAGGCGTCGGAAGTCGCGATGGGTGCCCACCGGCTCGAAGTGCCCGACCCGATTCCGCGCGTCGAACCATGTCACCGCGAAGCCGGCGATCCGACCGTCGTGAGAGACCGCGACGATCTCGCGGCCGGGATCGGGCGCCAACGTGCCTCGGCTGACCCGCAGCCGACCGGTGGCGGCGCGCGGACTCATCTCGGTTCCCGGCCTGGCAACATGGCGATATGTCACTCATCATCGGGCGTCGCGTGCGCCTGCGCCCGGCAACGCCCGAAGATCGGCCCCGATTAGTCGAGATTCTCACCGATCCCAGCGTGCGGCGCTGGTGGGGCGACCCCGAGACCGAGGCCACCAATGCCCTCGAGCCGGACAAAGACACCACCATCTATGCGATCGAGTTCGAGGGTCAAACGGTGGGTATCATCCAAAGCTCCGAGGATCTGTCACCCACATATCGACACGCGGGTATACATATAGCGGTGCATTCTCGCTGGCAGGGCAGGGGAAATCGGATCGGACGCGCTGTATACCCTGGCCCGCCATCTGGTGGAGGAACGCGGACATCATCGCCTCACCATAGATCCGGCGGCGGACAACGGAGCCGCGATCGGGATGTACCGCCGACTCGGATTTCGGCCGGTGGGGGTGCTGCGCCAGTACGAGAGACCCCCGAACGGTGAGTGGCACGACGGCCTCCTGATGGATCTGCTTGCGGCCGAGCTGCGGGAGCCGGCTGGACTCAGCAACCGCCATAACGACGCCTACCGGGGCCGCCCATAGCGGCCGCTATACGTTCGCACCGTGCGACCTACTGAGTAGATGCCGCACCTGCTCTATAGCCTCGCGAGGGCTTTCGGCCGGTTGAAGCATCCCTTTGCCAATCCGTTCGAGAAATTGCCTCGCTTCGCCGTCCTCGGTGAGCAGTACTACGGGCTTACGTGCCTTCAGCGCCAACGCAATTTCCGACAGCGTCCCCGGCTCGGTGTTGCCGCAAGCGATCACCACGTCACTGGAAAGCACGTTGATGTTATTGCGTGCGCTTTTCATGCCGGTCACGATGGCCACATCCACGGCGGCCGATGCATCCTGTGCGTCGGGTCCCGGCATGATTCCGATGACCAACCCATCCGATTCATGGGCGCCATGACTGACGGCGTCCATAACGCCCATGTCCCGTCCGCCGCTCAACAGCACCCAACCCTCGGCTGCGATCAGTGAACCCAGCTCGCGGGCCCACTGCACGGCTTGTGGGCTGGCGTGCTCGCCGGCGCCCATGACGCCGATCACCGTTTTTCGCATGAGCCCACTTTAGCGTCAGCTCGCCATAAAGCAGGTATTGCGACGTCTAACTCCCGGCGTCTGGAAGACTAAGTGGCGTGCAGATAGGCATTCTCGGTCCGTTGCAGGTCGTCGATGGCGGCTCCAACGTTGCCGTGAGTGGCGAGCGGCTCCGCGGGTTGTTGGTTCGGCTCGCACTCGACGCCGGCCGCAGTGTCTCCGCCGACGCGCTCATCGATGCGCTCTGGGGCGGCCGGCAGCTTGCCGACGAGATCAATGCCCTGCAATCCCTGATCTCCCGGCTGCGCCGGTTGCTCGGCAGCGACATCGTCGCCGCCACCGCAGGCGGATACCGGCTGTCGGTCCCGACCGACGTGGTCGACGCGCATCGATTCTCCGAACTGGTCAGGTTGGGTCAGGTGTCGCTTTCGGCGGACGACGCCGCCGCTCGACGGACCCTCACCGCAGCCCTCGAGCTCTGGCGCGGCCCCGCGTTGGCCGATGCCGCCGGAGCCGCCTACGCCGCCGCACCCGCGGCACGGCTGGAGGACCTGCGGCTGACCGCCATCGAATCCCGAGCGCGGGCGGACCTGCGGCTAGGGCAGTTCGACGCCGCCGTCGGCGAGTTGACGGCCCTTGTCGCCGATCATCCACTTCGCGAGACCGGGGCCGCACTGCTGATCGAGGCGCTCGACTCCGCCGGTCGCCCCGCCCACGCGCTGGGTCAGTACGAGCGCATCCGGGCCGCGCTCGCCGACGAGCTCGGCATCGACCCCTCGCCGAAGTTGCGTGAGGCTCATTTGACGGTGCTCCGCCGCACCGCCGAGCCGGCAGAGCCGCACCGCGCGGATCGCCTGCGGCAGCCGCTGCGCAGCTCATTCACCAGCTTCATCGGTCGATCCGAGGAGATTGACGGTATCGAACGCAAGCTGGCCGCCAGTCGTCTTGTGACGCTCGTGGGGCCGGGCGGCGCGGGAAAGACTCGGCTGTCCACCGAGGCGGGGGA
>DATATO010000280.1:0-5929 GCA_036268755.1 Mycobacteriales bacterium
GATGCGTTCGAGCGTGATGATCCCCGGGCTGGGGAGGCTGATCTGATCCTGGCTAAACACCGAAACGGTCCGACCAACACCATCACCGTGGCCCACCAACTGCACTACAGCCGTTTCGCCGACCTCGCCCACGGCTAACCCACGTTGATCGCGCGCGGTAAACCCTGATCCTCAGGCGTTCTCGATCATCGGACAGAGCTGGCGCACGACTTGATTCTCGCGGCCGCTCGCCGCGGCGGGACGTGCTCGGGCGCCACCCCGGCGGCGATGTAGGTGATCAGGTGGACATCAGCGCTGTTCACCAGGCCGCCAAACCACGTTCATATCCACCTGATCACGGTTGGAACTCCCAGGCCATCGATGCTGCCCTTTCGGCCGGTCGGGCCGGCGTCGATGCAGTGATCAGCGTCCGGTGAATGTCGGTGTCCGCCGCTCGAGCACCGCCCGGGCCCCTTCCGCGAAGTCGTCGGTCCTGGCCAGCGCGTCCTGAGCTGTGAACGAGACCGGCCAGTTCCCGCACGTCGTTCCCGGCCGAGAACATCGGCCCGTCTGCTCTTAACACCAGGCAGCGCACCGTCTCCTCACCCGCGTACACCGCGAAGGCCTCCCCCAGTTCGGCGTACACCTCACTGGACAGTGCATTGCGCTTGTCGACCCGGCTGATCACGACGTGTCCGGTTGCGCCTCGACGTTTCATTCGCACGTGCTTCACGACCAGGTCCCCTTGCGCCCGGTGTGCCGGTGATCAGCCACTGGATCGGCGCGGCGTCCGGTGGCCCGTACCGTCTCCACCGGTCCCCGGCACCGCACTGCCGTGCCCGCGACTGTAGGCCCAAATCTGCACAGTGCGCAACTAATGCCTAGTGGGCACGTTCGTATAGTGTCGGTACATGGAGTCGCAACCTGTAGGTCCGTCTCTGCGTCAGCGAAACCGGGCCGCGACCCGGGCGGCTCTGATCTCGGCTGCGATCCGGCTCGGCAATCAGCGTGGCTGGGACGCGACCTCGGTCTCGGACATCGCGGCCGCTGCCGGGGCGTCGCGCCGAACGTTCAACAACTACTTCGCCAGCAAGGAAGACGCCATTGTCCGACTAGGGGCGCTGCGATTGGCGGAGGTCCGCGAATTTCTGGAGAGCGCAGCCGGCGACGAGCCGCTCTGGTCGGCCATCCGCACGGCCTTCCGAGAGGTGTTCTCGGCGGCCGAGGCGCTCGACGACGAGCAACGTCGGGCGGTCGCGGAACTGGTACGCGCCACACCCGCATTACAGGCCGCCCAGATCGCCGCCGATGTCGCCGCCGAGAAGGAACTCGCGGCTGGAATCGCCGCCCGATTGGAAGCCGGCGCCTCTGGCGGGCTCTATCCTCGGCTGGCAGCGGCGGTGATCAGCCGCACCGTGCGGGTGAGCTATCAGTATTGGCTGGCGAAACGCCTGACCACGCCGTTCGTTGACACGCTGGATCACTCGCTGGGACAGGTCGCCCTCGGGCTACCCCCGCCCGCGGGGTCCTGATCAGATCCGTTTTGTTCAAGACGCCCTCGGATGTACCCGGCACACTGGACCCATGGCTGTTGATCTTTCGCGGGCGGCGGCGTTTCTGGCCACGCACGGCCGCCTGCTGGACCGTCGTCGCTTCGAGTTGCTCGTCGGGCGGGCAACCCCGCAAGCGGTGCTGGCCGCGGTCGACGGATACCGCAATCCCGACGGTGGTTACGGCTGGGGGCTCGAACCGGACCTGCGCGCTCCGGATAGCCAGCCGGGCGGCGCTCTGCACGCCCTCGAAGTCTTCGAGGACATCGCCCCGGTGACGACTCCGCGCGCGGTCGAATTGTGTGACTGGTTGGGCTCGGTCGCGCTGGCGGACGGCGGATTGCCGTTCGCGTTACCGATCACCGATCCCGCTGGCTGTGCCCCGTTCTGGGTGCAGGCCGATCCGGCGGTGTCGACGTTGCAAAGCACGGCGTTCGCGGCTGGCGCTGCCCATCGTGTCGCCGCACACGACGCGGCGGTAGCCGGTCACCCCTGGCTGGCGCGCGCGACGAACTACTGCCTGGAGACCATCGCGGCGTTGCGGACCTGCCCGCACGCGATCGCGCTGTCCTTCGCGATCCGGTTCCTGGACACCATCCACGACAGCTATCCGGTGGCCGCGACCCTGCTGGACCGGCTCGGGAGGTTCGTACCTGACTCGGGACTTGTCCCGGTCGAGGGCGGGAGCGACGGCGAGACCATGCGCGCCCTGGATTTCGCGTCGGTACCCGGAAGCCCGGCGAGCACGCTGCTGGCGGACGGGGTGATCGAAGCCGAGTTGGATCGGCTCGCGGGGCGACAACTGGACGACGGCGGGTGGGCCGTCGACTTCGCCAGCTTCTCCCCCACCGCCGCACTGGAATGGCGCGGTTACGCCACCGTGCAGGCCGTGTCGACACTGCACCGGGCCGGCAGGTTGGCGCTTCACTGACCGTGGAGTGTCGCGCCGACCCAGGTGAGGTTCGCCTCGGGCGCGGCGCGTTCGGTCCAGGCAAACGGCGCCGTCTGGTCGGCATGTCCGATCGACACGCCACAGACCAGCATCAGACCCGGCGGCGGGGTCACGGTCGCGGCGACTGTCCTGCGGTACACCGACCACGCCATCTGTGGGCAGCTGGACAGTCCCTCGGCCCGGAGCAGAAGCATCACCGTCTGCAGATAGATACCGAGGTCGACCCATTGCGCCTGGGCGAGTCCGGCATCGAGATAACAGAGGAGGAGTGCGGGCGCGCCGAACGCCTCCCAGTTGCGTGCGATCGCCAGATTTCTCGCCTGGGAGTCCGCGCGGTCGATCCCCAGCGCGGTGTAGCGCTGCTCGGCGCTGCGGGCCCGACGTTCCCCGTATGGCGAACCCAGTTCACGCGGGTACATCTGGTACTCGCGCTCATCACCACGGTCGCCCTCCGCCACGCGCTTTCCGATCCGCTTCTTCAACCGGGCCAGCGGCACCCCGGTCACGAGATAGTTGATCCAGGGTTGGAGGTTCGCACCTGACGGTGCCCGTTGCGCGGCCGACAGCACCCGATCCAAGACCTCGATCGAGACCGGCTGATCAGTGAATGCCCGTACCGCGCGCCGGCTCGCAACCGCCTCGTAGACGTCCATCCAGCACAGTCCCTCCGCGACGCCCCGCGACGCGGTGCTCCCGACGAGTACGACACCGGGCGCCGCGGAAATGTGACAGCCAAGTTGTCGCTTCCGGCTGAACATTGACCCACCTGTTCCGCGTGAGTTCCAGAGTTCGTCGCAGCACCCTGCTCGTCGGTGGGGTTTGTATCTGGGGTTACGGGGGCCGGACTCGGCGACTGGAGCGCTAGCCGGCCTCACCCAGCAGACGGTGGCATCAACCTCGTGACCGGCAGCACCTAGTTATCTGGTTGCCACTGGTCAGCGCCATTAGTTGAAATAGACGGTTCGGTTTTAATGTCCCTGAGACGGGGCCCGCTCCCCCACCGCAATGGGCGGCCGCGGGCTGAAGAGCCCGCCCCAAATGTTTACGGCGCGTCGGGCGCGCCTCCGCGGGCTGTAACAGTTACACGTGCATGATGCCCATATGGGACGCCCTTCTCACGGTCCACGCGAGATGCTCGGTACGCGTGTCCGGCCCGAAGTCAAAGAGCACTACGTGCGGCTCGCGGCCGAGTACGGGCTCTCCCAGAGCGATCTTCTCGCGGCGCTGCTGCGCATCGGGGAACGGCACATCGACGAACTCGGTGAGATCACCCAGCAGGAGGAGCTGCCGCTGACGCAGGCCTCGTAAAAAAAGATCGAGGCGGCCCCTGGCCGGGGGCCGCCTCGACTAAGTCGCATCGACCGAGTAGCAGCTCGATCGGTGCCGTCACCCCGGCGAGCCGGGGCTTCCAGACCTCATCCCTAGCCACGGATAGAGGCGCGCTTTCGCATGTCTAGGATAGCGCTCGCCTGCGCAAAGTCTCCAGCTCTGTCGGCTCGTGTCGCACAGATGGCGGCTCAAATCGGTCTTACGGTGGCCTCTCGGGCCGTTTACGGAACGCTGTTTAGCAAGATCTCCGACTTACTGAGCTGTGATATAACACTAGTAATCGATTACTCGTGATCGATCATCAATATTTGCGAACATGATCAAGACAGCTCGCGCGTGTCGCCCAAACGTGCGTAGCGCCATATCGTCGCGGCGTGTCTGATTTCCGCAGGTCGGACGGGTCGTTGCCGACGGGCGGGGTTCTGAATGGAAACGGCGTTGCCACCTGGGTTGCCAAGTGCCAGGTCGGTATTTGCCAGGACGGTACGTGCCGGCACGGCAAACTGTCGTGTTGCGGTGCCGGCAACGGTGATACTTGCGAAGTAAAGGTCGTCGCCGGTGTAAACGGCGTTTACACCGGCGACGCTCAGATCGACCTTCGGCATGTGTGTCTGGGCTGAAGTCGAAGAAAGACCGGCGGGCGTGACGTCGGATCAGCTGCCGCAGGTCGTCGGCGGCCGGTGTCCGAGGCATGGGTGGAAACGCCGTTTACACCGGCTGGCCATGCATTCCACAGGCCGCGCGGATCGGCTACGGGACGGCCCGGGCTCGGCAGACTGTTGGTTTGGCGGGTGGGCAGCGCGGTGACTCCCGGCCCGGCGGGTTGCCGGAAGTTCGGTGAAGTGGCGTGGTTGCGGCTCCCATCGCCCGAACTGGAAACGGCGTTTACATCCGCCGTATCGCGACTCCGCCGACCTTCGTCGCGGCCGGGGCTACGCTGCGCGCAGTTCGGCCGCCGCGGGAGTGGACAAGGCTGGAGAGTTCAGGCTTGGGTGGTCGTGGCTTGCCTGCGATCAGATGTGCGGACCCCGCGAGATGTAAACGGCGTTTCCACGGCGAAGGCAGCTCGTGAGGGTAGGGCGAGGGCTCGAGCGTGCCGGGCAGCCCGAGTCGGCCCAGGTCCATCGGAGCATGGTGGCACGGGCGTGGCCCGGCTGCCGCTACCCCTCTCCCGCCGGCGGCCGCAACAGCCTGGGTCGCCGTCGTGTGGTGGCTGTCGTGTGGTGGCTGTCGTGTTCGTGCGCCGCCGGTCGAGGCCAGGCTGTGCGGGCTGGGCTGGGCTGGGCTGGGCAGGGTCGGTCGGTGTAAACGACGTTTCCACCCCCAGCGGCTTCGTATCTTGTTGGGTCGGCCCTCCTGGCGGGCGACTAGCACTCCTGCCCGGCGAAGGTGGCTGCCATCTGACGGGGGCCCACAGCCGGTTTGCTCGACCGACGGCGGAACTCGGCCCCGTGCCGCAAGGCGAGGTGACCGCCGGTTAACACCAGTGCGCGAAGAGTTGCGGTGCCCGACCGAGTCCTACTTGCCACACCGTGCTCGGCAAGGCCCCGATAGCGAGGGGTGTAAACGGTGTTTCCAGTGATGAAGCCCGAAATACGCGGGTCGCGTCGGACCGCTCTCGTGGCGGGTACTCCATTGACGTGGGCAGGCTCCGATCGGCGGCGAGCAGCCTGACCGGCCGTCTGCTTCCTCGAGCTACCGGTGTGGCCTGATGCCTACCCTTCGGCCATCCATGCCAAGCCCAACTGTGTCAAGCCCATCCATGCCAAGCCCAACCATGCCAAGCCCAACCGTGTCAAGCCCAACTGTCGGCAGCAGTCGGTGTAAACGGCGTTTCCACCGGCGTTGCTCCTCGCTCCTCGGCGTATGAGCGGGCCATCTTCGGGCCAGGACCTCGAGGTGTCCGCTCCCAGGAAGGCGCAGCCGCAGGGTCGCTCGACCATTGCTCGGACGAGTGGGCCGGCGCGGACGGGATGATCCTGCGCGGGCCTGGATGGGTGTCCACCTCGGTGATGGGAGTAGCCGTACCTCCGGGTGTCTTCGGCGCGCCCAGGAACTCCTCGCAGCGGATGTCGTCGGCGGTCGCGCCCGGCAGCTGACGAAAGGAGATCGCTGCCGA
>DATATO010000281.1:0-2103 GCA_036268755.1 Mycobacteriales bacterium
CGCTTCGCCATGACGACTCGCATCGCCGCACTAGTGACACCGATCAGCAGTACGAGAGCCACGAGGATGAGAAGTCCGACGTGACCGTCGGTTGTGAACGACGACAGGGCGCCGCTGGGCGCCGCTACCCCTCGCTGCGTATCAGCCACCCCGCGCTGTGGTGGATCGGGGAGGAGCAAATTGTTTACGGAGGGCGCCTGACCGAACTGCCACTGCGGCTCAGCCTGCCGAGGGTCTTGCTTATTTTCGGCATTGGCCGGCGACGTATTCTGGTGACCGAGGTGGGGCAACGGCGACGCAGTGGGACCGGGAGAGGCACTCGGCGGCCAAGGAGAAGCAGAGGGCGCGGTCGCGTCCTCTCGCGGGGCTGCGGCGACCCGCACGGTACCGGTGCTGCGGAGTGCGTCGCCTAATACCGGGGCATTCAGTGGGGTCACGGAGGCACCGAACCGCTGCTCGCTGCTTCCTCCGGGAAAATCGAAGCGGTGTGAAGAATGGGCCGGTATCGAATTGCTCTGACCGGCCACAAAGAGCGTGAGTCCGACCCCGCTGTCGTTGCTAAAGGTGACCGAGCCGCCCGAACGCACGCTGACCTCGCTGGGCGAGACGGTCAGGGAGTCCAGGAGTCCAAGGAGATTGAGGGCACCGCTGAAATGCATGGTCGCCGAGCCGGCCGGTGAGACGGCTCGTGTCGATGCCGAAGCTCCGAAGGTCATACCTCCCACCGCGACGGCAACGCCAAGGACCACAGTTAGGGCGGCGGCTCCGGTCCTGGCGAGACAGTTATGCCCCCACTTGAGCGGCATTACGGACAGCAGATTACGCACGTGCATCTGTTTCCCCACACACAGCTCATCGTTATGACGATGCGAATGGTTACTAACCGCACCACAAAATCGCCTGAAACCGGGGCACGATGTGGCTAATGGTATGCCAGCACCCGCATCGAGGCGGAACAAGCGACAGCCCGTAGCCTACGCTACATGCGTATAGGTGCCCATGTTAATTCGACGGCTCCGCTGGACGAAGCCGCTGCCCGCGGCGCCGATATTGCGCAGTTTTTTCTCTCCAGCCCACAGAGCTGGACGAAGCCCAAGCCTCGAGAAGATGCCGGCGCCCTGCGGGACAGCGATGTCGAGATCGTAATCCACGCCCCATATCTCATCAATGTGGCCACGACGAACAATAAAGTTCGCGCCCCATCTCGCGCCCTGTTGAGTGCATACGTGGTAGCCGCCAGCGAGATCGGGGCCAGCGGTGTCGTGGTGCACGGCGGCCATCTGCCCATCGAGGACGACCCGGCACTGGGTATAGCAAACTGGCGTAAGACTTTCGAGTATGCGGAGCGAGAGGGCGGATTCGGTTGTCGGGTCCTCATCGAGAACACCGCCGGCGGCAAAAACGCTATGACCCGAAGTTTGGACCAATTCGCTCGGCTCTGGGATGCGGTAGGCGAGTATGGGCCGGGCGTTTGTCTGGATACCTGTCACGCTCACGCCGGTGGCGAGGAGCTTCTCACCGTGGTTGCCAGGATGAGGGCCATAACCGGGACCATAGATCTGGTTCATGCCAACAATTCCAAGGATGAGTTCAATTCCGGCCGCGATAGGCACGACAACTTCGTTAAAGGTCAGATAGATCCCGGCCTGCTTTGTGAGATCGTGACGGCCGCGGCTGCGCCGGTGATCGTCGAGACGCCCAACGGGGCACAGGCACAGGCCGAAGATATAGCCCTGCTGAAAGACCTGCTCAGCGCCCGGGGTAATTAGATTCGGCAACGTGTGCCATATTGCGGCAATATGGCACATGTTGTCGGTTAGACCGTTAGGCGTCCGGTGGCGCGGACGGTATCTGCTGTCGCCTGGGTGAGCTCGGGTCGGTGTTGCGAGGCGGCCCACCTAGCAGGCCACCCGGCTGATCTCCATTGCCCGGGTCGAGCGGATCCGAAGGGTCACTCAGACCGGGATCTGTGGGATCGGTCAGCTGAGGGCTCGGCGACGGCACCACTTCAGGCGGAGCGTCTCCCTTGGTGTCATCACCCAGGTTGGCCGGCTTCGGGAAGATTTCTTGCTTGGCCCCCTTGAGGGCGCCGTCCATGAAGGC
>DATATO010000282.1:0-7482 GCA_036268755.1 Mycobacteriales bacterium
AGGAGCGAGTGCTGTTCGATCCAGCTGTGACCGGTGGCCACTGGGTTGCCGAAGAGTTCCCGCACTGCGTTGGCGGTCGAGGACACCGGGTTCCACATGGCGATGCTGCCCAGCCAGGTCGGCATCAGCGACGGCGGCGTGAAGACACTGGAGATCATGCCGAACGGGAATGCGACCGCGAACAGTTGGCCGGCGGCCTCCTGGTTCGGCATCAGCAGCCCCAACAGGACCCCGATCCAGATCAACGCGAACCGCAGCAGAATAAGCAGCCCGAACGCCGCCGCGGCACGCGGCAACCCGTCGCCGGTGCGCCACCCCACGATGAGCGCGAGCACCGCCATCACCACCAGGTCCAGGCAGGCCTGCACGGTGTCTGATATGCCCCGACCGGTAACAATCGCCGAGGGGGCCATGGGCATCGACCGGAACCGGTCCATGACTCCCCGGTCCTTATCGATCGTGACCGCTATGGCCGTTCCCATGAAGCCAAACGCCATGGTCATTGCGAACATGCCGGGCAGGGCGTAGGACTTGTAGTCCGACGTACCCACGTCCATGGCACTGCCGAAGACGTACACGTAGAGCAGCACCGAGACGATCGGAAAACCCAGTCGCCAGGCCACGATGGACGGCTGTTTGACCAGATGCGTCATCCCGCGCCGGACGATGACCCACGAGTCGGCGATTGTCCAATACAAGCTGGGCTTACCGGTATCGGCCGCGCGCGGCGGCACGGCGGGGGCGCTCATGCCGACGGCCTTTCGTCGTTGGTCGGGGTTTCGTCCGGGGCAACTGCCCCGGTGAGCTGCAGGAACACGTCGTCAAGCGTCGGTCGGCGCAGCCCGACGTCCTCGACCTTGAGCCGGTTGTCCAGCAGCGCCCGTGTCACCTCGGCAAGTGCCGTGACGCCGTCGATAACCGGGGTATGAACCCGACATTCGTCGGTCTCGATCTGTGGTTCGGTGTCGCCGGAGACTCGGGCCAGGATTTTGACGGCGGCGGGTATGTCCGCACCATGGGCCAACACGACCTCGATGCGGTCCGCCCCGATCGAGCGCTTCAATCCGGCGGGAGTGTCGTCGACGATGTTGCGGCCGTGGTTGATGACAGCAATTCGGTCCGAGAGCTTGTCCGCCTCGTCCAGATAGTGCGTGGTGAGCAGAACGGTGGTGCCAGTGGCGGTGAGGGTCCGGACCGACTCCCACACCTCGCTGCGGCCGCGCGGATCAAGTCCCGTCGTCGGCTCGTCGAGAAACAACACCTCGGGCGCGAGGATCATGCTTGACGCCAGGTCTAGTCGTCGCCGCATGCCGCCGCTGAAATCCTTGGGCTGTTTGTCGGCGGCCTCGGCGAGGCTGAACTGTTCAAGCAGTTCGTCGGCCCGACGCCTGGCGTCGGCGGAACTGAGGTGAAACAGCTGTCCGAACATCCGCAGGTTCTGCCGCGCGCTGAGGATGTCGTCGATCGCGGCGTTCTGCCCGGTGAGCCCGATCTTTTGCCGCACCTTCCTGGGCTCGGTGGTCACGTCGAACCCACCGACCCGCGCGACACCACCGTCCGAGCGGGTGAGTGTCGACAGAATCCGTATGGCGGTAGTCTTGCCCGCACCGTTGGGCCCGAGAATGCCGTATACGGCGCCGGGCGGCACCGTTAAGTTGAGGCCGTCGAGGGCCCGCTTCTCGCCGTAGCTTTTCCGCAGCCCTTGGACGAATACGGAGGGTTCTGGCGACATCACAGCGCCTTCCTATTACTCTCAAGTTTGAATCAAGCTGGCGTAACAGCGTATCATGTACTCAGTTTTGTGCGGTCTTCCCTCCGATCGAGATATCGGACTTTTGCCACAGCCTAGGATGACGGCATTATGACTACGGCGTACAGCGGCAGCGGAAATATCCATCGCAGTCTAGAGCTGCTCTGGCACGGCAAGGACCGTCTCAGCCGAGGACCGAAGCCTGGGCTGACGCTCGACCAGATCGTGACGGCGGCGGTGAGCCTCGCCGATAGGGAGGGCCTGCCCGCGCTATCCATGCGGGCTGTCGCGACGGAGCTCGGCGTTGGGACCATGTCGCTGTATCGATATGTGCCCAGCAAGGGCGAGCTGCTCGATCTCATGCTGGACCACGTCTACAACAGGGCGGATACGTCGGACTGGGTTACGAACGCCGGCTGGCGGGCGAGCATGGAACGAATAGCCAGGGGTAAGTGGGCGCTGTTTCACCGACATCCATGGCTGCTGCAGGTGAATCAGGCCCGTCCTGTCCTCGGACCCAATGCCCTGACCGGATTCGAGTTCGCGCTTTTAGCTTTCGACGGCCTCGATCTCACCGGCGGCGAAAAGATCAAGATCATCATGACGGTCGAACACTACGTGACCGGTACGGCCCGCACCTACATCTTTCAGCAGCAGGCCGCCGAGCAGTCGGGAATGACCGACGAAGAGTTTTGGAAGGCGCAGCACCCGATTCTGCTGGAGGCGTTACGGGGCGGGGCCTTTCCACAGATCGCGGGGCTGGAGGAAAACGCCTTCGTCATCGGCGGTGAGGAGGCGCTCGAGTTCGGGCTGGTTCCGATACTGGACGGCGTAGAGGCCTTTATTGCCGGCCGGAAGGAGACGGGGCCTCGCAGGAACGTCGTTGAGCGGATCGATTTTCCGGGTTAACCTCGCTCATGACTACACGCGCCCCCACGGGCCCCCTGGACCTGATCGACGCGGACGGTCTGTTTTCTGCCGAAGAGCTCGCGATTCGAGACAGTGTTACGGCCTTCTGCCAAGACCGCATCCGGCCGCATATCGCCGACTGGTTTTCGGCCGGACAGCTGCCAGTCCGTGAACTCGCCCAAGAATTAGGGCGGCTGGGTGTCCTCGGAATGCACCTGCGGGGCTACGGCTGCGCCGGAACCAACGCGGTCGCCTACGGGCTTGCCTGCCACGAACTTGAGGCCGCCGACTCGGGGCTTCGCAGTCTGGTCTCGGTGCAGGGTTCGCTGGCGATGTACGCCATGTGGCGTTACGGTGCCCCCGCGCAGAAGGAGCAATGGCTGCCCCGCATGGCAGCGGGTGAGGCCATTGGCTGTTTCGGATTGACCGAGCCGGACTTCGGCTCCAACCCTGCCGGGATGCGGACCAGGGCGCGGCGTAACGGTTCGGACTGGGTGCTGCGCGGCAGCAAGATGTGGATCACCAACGGCTCCGTCGCTGATGTGGCGATCGTCTGGGCCCAAACCGACGACGGGATCCGGGGATTCGTCGTCCCTACCGACACGGCCGGCTTTTCCGCTGTCCCGGTGCCCGGAAAGCTTTCGCTGCGGGCCTCGATAACCAGCGAGCTCGTCCTCGACGACGTGATGCTGCCGGCGGAGGCGGCGCTGCCCGACGCCCAAGGCCTGTCCGCGGCCTTCGACTGCCTCAACGAGGCTCGCTTCGGCATCATTTTCGGGTCGCTCGGCGCCGCGCATGACTGCCTGCGCACCGCCATCGCCTACACGATAGGCCGGGAGGTGTTCGGCAAGCCGCTGGCCGGTCACCAGCTTACCCAGGCCAAACTTGCCGATGCCGCGCTGCAATTGAGCACCGGGATGCTCCTTGCGGTACGCATCGGTCGGCTCAAGGATGCCGCGACAGTTCGGCCCGAACAGATCAGCGCGGGCAAGTTGAACAACGTTCGCGCCGCGCTGGAAATTGCCCGGCAATGCCGAACTCTGCTGGGCGCCAACGGCATCATGGCCGAATACGGGCTCATGCGGCACGCCAACAACCTGGAGTCGGTCCTCACCTATGAGGGGACTAGCGAAATCCATGCCCTCATCGTGGGGCAGTCGCTCACCGGCCTGAGCGCCTTCGACTAGAGCTTTCCGGCATTTTGTGCCTAAACGCCGACGGCGTTTAGGCACAAAATGCCGGTAGTGCCCGTCAGCGAACGGGCTTGACTTGTGCCCGGAGCTGCTCCTCGGCCTCGCGCAGCTCCGGACTCAGGGCCTCGCCGAAGTCCTCCGCCTCGAACACCTGACGAATCTCGATCGTGCCTCCGTCCGTGAGCGGGCACTGCCTGACCCACTCGATGGCCTCTTCCTTCGAATTGACCTGAACCAGCCAAAAACCGGCAATGAGTTCCTTGGTTTCCGTGAACGGACCGTCCGTCACAGTCGACGTGCTGCCTTCGAAGGTCACCCGGGCCCCCTTGGCACTGTTGTGCAGTCCTTCCGCGGCCAACAGCACGCCGGCCTGTGCCAGCCGTTCATTGTATTGGCCCATGGCGGTGAGCACTTCCTCGCTGGGCAGCACCCCGGCCTCGGTCTGGGCGTTTGCCTTCAGTATGAGCATGAACCGCATGATGTGTTCTCCTCGCAGATGTGATCTGTGCGGGCCCCGCCCGCCTTCCGTCTACACGTCGAACGGCTACGGTCGAATCGACATGTTCATGCATATCAAAATCGAAGCCGCACGTATCCCACTCCCGATTAACGGCACCGACTACTGCAGGAGGCCGTGCCGAGCCAGGTGTGGGGGTTACCGTTCCAGCACCAGCCCAGCTTGGGTGCGCCCTCGCTGATCCACAGCGCCGGGACCTTGCGGCCGATATTGCGCGATCCGGCCAGCATGAAGCACTTGTTCTTTTCGAGAATCGCAGGGTGCGCCGTCACCACCGCGATGCCCTCGTCGACGGTGAGGGGAGTCCGGTTTCGGGCGAAGATCGTTGCGGTGGCCTCTTCGGGCCGAACGTTGCGGAACTCCTCCCCGCGTTCGACGTCGAAGATCAGATACGCAGGTGAGCTCGGAACGTCGAGGTCCTCCCTGGGTGCGAAGGTGGCAAGCTCGCCGTCGGCGTAGTTCCGATCGATCCGGCCGGGTTTCGACTTACCGGCCAGCGTGACCTTGCCGATGGATTCCGCCGCGGGCAGTATCTGTTGGGTTGCTACCAGCACAAACGGCAGGACATCGGGGATGCCTGCGGGGTTGTACTCGATAGCGGCCTGGCGCAGGCGCTCGGCGTCGCGGATGGACGGGTAGCCCAGTGCGGCAAGGTTGTCCAGCTGGCGGTCAAATTCGATTCCCGCGTTCGATTCGGCCATGGTTTCCTCTCGCAGGCGGCATACGGCGAGCGGTCAACGCCGAGCGGAGCCGAAATATTCCCAGTCCGCGGCAGCCGAATTGGAGCGGCTACGTTGGGTTCGCGACCAAGCTCCCGAGAGCTTCGGGCAGCCAGCCGCTGACGATGAGATGACGGTCCTGGTCGCAATGCCTCGCCCCCGGTGGGTTGGAAAGGTTACGTAGGAGAGGTTCACCTCTCCGGCCGCAAGCCCATCCAGGGCTAGATGGGCCTCGGCATTGCCGGCCAGCTCATCGGTCTCGGCGTCAAATACGCCGAAGTTCCGGCGCGGCCCGCCGGTGAGCCACTCTCGACGGTTCTCGGCGATCCATCGCGCAACCGTCTCCGCGGTGCTCGTTCCGCCGGAGGCCCATCGCACCTGATCCGCGTCCTCTCCGGCCAGATGCGATTGTGTGTCGCCCTGCTCAAGGCAGCGAAGGAGTATGACACCGTCGGTGAGTGTGCTTTGTTGCGAGATCACTAAACACTTCCAGGAACTTGGCGCAACCTCGATCGACAAACGCTGACGTTGACGCGTGCTTACATTGGATAGTCTCGAAACCTTTCGAGATACTGTGACCACAGCCAATAGGTAAAACCGGCCCGATAAGGTGACGTAGTGCGACCGCGGCGTTACCGTATGCCATGGCCTCCGACGCACGCGATCCCATCGTCGATCTGAAGCGCATTGCGTTTCTGCTCGAAAAAGCCGGCGAGGCCACCTACCGGGTGCGGGCGTTCCGCACCGTCGCCACGGTGTTGGCAGACGCCGAATCCGGTGAGGTCGAGCAGCGGGCGGCCAATAACTCCCTGCAGCGGTTGACCGGCGTTGGCGAGGTCACTGCCCGTTGCGTCACGGAGTCGCTGCGCGGCGAGGTCCCCGTCTATCTGCGCCGGCTCGAGGCCACCGAAGACATGCCCCTGGACGAGGCGAGCCAACAGCTGCGCGACCGGCTGCGCGGCGACTGTCACACCCATTCCGACTGGTCCGACGGCGGCTCACCCATCGAGGAGATGGCCCAGACCGGTCGTGACCTCGGCCACGAGTACATGGTGCTCACCGATCATTCGCCGCGGCTCACCGTCGCCCACGGCCTCACGGCGGATCGGCTTCGCGGGCAGCTCGTCGAGGTGGCCAAGGTCAACGCCCAGTTGGCGCCGTTTCGGTTGCTGGCGGGCATCGAAGTCGACATTCATGACGACGGCTCGCTGGACCAGGACGGGGACTTGCTCGATGAGCTTGACCTAGTGGTGGCCAGCGTGCACAGCGGGCTGCGAACCCCGCGGGCGAAGATGACCGATCGACTGCTCGCCGCCGTCACGAACCCGCGGGTGAACGTGCTGGGGCACTGCACCGGGCGGCTGATTTCCGGTAAGCGCCGGCCCGAAAGCGAGTTCGACGCCGAGGCGGTGTTCGCCGCCTGCGCTGACAATGATGTGGCGGTGGAGATCAACTCACGTCCCGAACGCCTCGATCCGCCCAAGCGACTGCTGCGGCTCGCGGTCGAGGCGGGTTGCTACTTTGCGATTGACTCCGATGCGCACGCCCCCGGGCAGCTTGACTGGCAGCCGAACGGGTGTCGGCGCGCGGCCGCCTGCGGGGTGGACCCGGATCGAGTCGTGAACACCTGGCCGGCCGATCGGTTGTTGGAGTGGGCCGGTGCATCCGTTAAGCAACCGTGAGCACGATCGGCCCGTCCTCGGTGACGGCGACGGTGTGCTCGCTGTGTGCGGCGCGGGCGCCGCTGGCCGTGAGCAAAGTCCAGCCGTCGGCTCCCGTGTAATAGTCGTCCGTGCCGCCGATTATGAGCATCGGCTCGATGGCGATCACCAGCCCCGGCTCGAGGAGCATGCCGTGGCCGCCGGTTCCCTCGTTGGGCACGTGCGGGCTCTCGTGCATGGCGCGGCCGATGCCGTGCCCGCCGTGATCGGCCAGCATCCCGTAGCCCGCGGCTCGGACATGGGCGCTGATGGCGTGACCGATGTCGCCCACGTGTGCCCCCGGTTGCGCCGCGGCGATACCGGCGGCAAGCGCCGCGTCCGCTGCCTCGATCAGGGCTGTGTCTACCGGTGCCGCCGTGCCCACGATGAAACTGATCGCCGCGTCGCCACACCAGCCGTCGAGGAAGGCACCACAGTCGATGCTGGCGAGGTCTCCACTGGAGAGTTGATAGTCGTTCGGGACGCCGTGCACCACGGCATCGTTCACGCTGGCGCAGATCACGCCGCCGAATGGTGTCGATGCCCAACGGGGATGGTACCCCAAAAATGCCGGTTTCGCCCCGGCATCGGAGATGACGTCGGCGGCGATCCGATCCAGTTCCCGTAGCGAGACGCCCATATCGGCCTGGGCTTTTACCGCGGTCAGCGCCTGGGCCACGATTCGTCCGGCCTC
>DATATO010000283.1:0-5291 GCA_036268755.1 Mycobacteriales bacterium
CGGACCAGCTGCGGGCCATCTTCGAAGGCGCTGACGCCGTGGTGCACCTGGCTTGGGGCTTTCAACCGACGCGGAATACCGAATACCTGGAAAAGCAGGGTGTCGGCGGCAGCACCGCCGTCCTGGAAGCCGCCCATGCCGCGGGGGTCGGTCACCTGCTGCACATGTCTTCGGTCGGCACCTACGCGGCAGGTCGCTACGGTCAGCGAGTGGACGAAACCTGGCCCACGACAGGCATTCCCACATCTCCATACAGCCGTAACAAATCCGCCGCAGAGGCCCTGCTCGACAACTACGAAAAGCAACACGGCGAAGCCGGTGTGCCGATCACCCGGATGCGCCCGGGATTCATCGTTCAGCAGGCCGCCGCGAGCGGCTTGATGCGCTACGCGCTACCCGGCTTCGTCCCGATGCTCGCGGTGCCGCTGCTGCCGTTGCTGCCGCTGGACCGACGCTTGTGCATTCCGCTGGTTCATGCCGACGATGTCGCCGACGCGTTCATCAGCGCGATGGACCGCCGTGCCGGCGGGGCGTTCAATCTGGCTGCCGAACCGCCGGTGCGCCGCGACGACGTCGCCAGAGAGCTGGGCGCACGAGCGGCTCATGTGCCGTCCGCGGTGCTCGGAGCCCTCGTCGACCTCAGCTGGCGGGCCCGACTGCAACCGATCGACCGTGGTTGGCTCGACTTGGCTTTCAGCGTTCCGCTGCTGGACTGCACACGGGCGGCACGCGAGCTGGACTGGCACCCCCAGTGGTCGTCCACCGCTGCGCTCGCCGACCTGCTCCACGGTGTCGCGAAGCATAGTCACGCCGACAGTCCGCCGCTGCGGCGCCGCTCGATGCTCGAGCAGCTGTACCGCGACATCACCAAGGGACGGATCACCAGCAGGCATCTGCCCTAGAGCCCGCGGCGCTGAGTCATTTCTTGTCGCGGGGGAGTCGGCAGCCGGTATATCCGGAGACGACGAGGTTCCCTCGGTACCCGACTTTGATGAATAAGCCGGTGGGGCCGTAGAAGCCGACGTCGTGATTACCGGGTTGGTTTTTCATGACCTGCATCTCGGTGGCCTCGAGCTTGGCGGCCGCGTCTTTCGCGGTATCCTGGATCTTCGCCCAAGTCTCTTCGGAGACAACGATATTCTCCGCGACAGCGTCCGGCAGAAAGTATCGTTTCCCGTCGGTTTGTTCATAGGGTCGCTCGCAGTTGTCCCCTGAGCCGTCGTGGGGCGTTTCCCAGGTGATGGTCGGGATGAGTTGGCTGGCCGTAGCGGTGATCTGAGTGATCGCGGCCTGGACCTGCGTTTGGGTGTCCTCGAAAGACGGCAAAGATTTGAGCACTTCGGTGGCCTTGGCAGCGACAGTCGGCGGGGTCGGTTCGTGGGGCTGGTTCACGTGGCATCCTCCTACGGCTAGTGCGATGGCAGCGGCAGTGCCGCCGAATAACCTGCGGGGCCCTTGGATGGGCGGCTTCGGCATGGGCTTGTCTTTCATCTCTGCGGCACCGCTTGGTTGTCGAGTCCGGCGAGGACGGCGGCAATGTTGTAGTTGGTGGTTCTGAGTCCTCCACCGTCGGGGAAGCGCGGGTAGTCGCTATGGCCATGCGCCCCTGACAGATTCAGTGTCCCGCCTTGGCCGTCGGAGATCGCCGAGGGGGAGGTGGCCAGGTGGGTGAAGTGGGGATTGGTAGCCGGGTTCGGGCCGAAGTGGCCCGCGCCGGAGGCATCGGCCCCCGCCAGAGCGTCCTCGGCCAGGATGTTGAACGGTGGCGGCAGCGCCGGTGCCACCGCATGCGCGATGGGTGGGCCGTCATAGACCCACTGGATCGGGTCGTCGGGGGTTTCCATGGTGAACACGTGGCCGGGCTGCAGATGGAGCTGCTGCGGTGCGGAGGCTTCGATGCCGGGGGAGCCGTAGAACAGCGCCCGCGACACACCGTGATCGCCGGGCTCTTGAAGCGCCAGCCCGGTGGTCAGCGAGCCGTAGGAGTGCCCGATCGCGGTCAGATCCGCGGGTCCGTTGTGGTGGGCGGCTTGGATCCCGTCGTAGAAGCCGGCCAGGTCGTGGGCACCAGCGCGAGCGATGTCATCGTGGCTGACTCCCCACCCACCGGCCAGCGAGGCGCCGGGCTGATCGAATCCGGGCACCTGCGGAGGGTCATACCCGATCCAGGCGATGGCCGACACCGTGTCGTTCGCGTGGCCGGCGGTGAGGCCGAGCTGACGCAGGGCTTCTGCTCTGGCGTTGGTTGCCTCCGAGGCCATGCCTTCGATGGCGCCATGCACGGTGGTGTTGAGTCCCGGCGCGGTGACCGAGACGTGCGTGGCCGCGTCGGGATCGCCGACGGCGATCGCGGCGCGGGCCTGCTTACCGGTTTGGGTGTCCAGGAGCATGAGCTTGCGATCGGGGCTGGCTTGGACGGCCCTGCTGACGGCCTGTAGATCGGGCAGATACTTGGATCCTTCACGCGCAGCGTCATATTGGCGCTGCCACGCTTCGTAGGCGAGGCGATCATCGAAGATCGCGCCCGGCTCATTCGGTGACGGGATGTTGTGGCCTTGCGCCCAGTCGGGGTGCTGGGCTTTGAGCGCGTCGGCGCGCGCCGAGGCGGCGGTGGCGCTGCTGAGCTGGTCGGCGAGGTTGAGCCGGTTGTAGTGATCGCGATCCGTGGTGGCGATGCCATTGTCGTTACCGATGTTGTGGTTTTGGCGATACAGCCAGTCCTTCTCTTGGGGTGTCAGTTTGTCCCACAGGTCGTGAAGTTGTTTCGGGTCGGTCGGCAGAGGCTGCGACAGCGCCCGCTGAATCTCCGGACGATTGTCATGCGGGGCCGCAGGCACCGGCGCGTCGCCGTCGGCCATGTTGATCGCTGCCGCCAACTCGGCGTCGACCGAATTGGCTTCGGCCAGGATCTTGTCGAGCCGCGGCTGCAGCTGCATTTCGGCGATGAGCGCCTCCATCGGAGGACCGTTGAACGATGAACCCGGTACCACCTTGTTGCTCACCGCGTCGATCGTCATGTGCAGCTCGGCGGCGTCGGCGCGCAGTGCCCGCAATTCGGCCTGCACGTGCTCAATGTCGTTGGCCGCCTTGCCTGCCGCCTTCGCCACTGCCAGGGATTCGTTCCCGTGAGCGTCAAGGTCTTGGCGGATCGAGGCGTTGGAATTTTTCCGAGCTTCGGCGGTGGCGCCTTCCCAAGTATCGAACACCGCCAAAGTGCTCAACTGTTGGGAGGCCTCCAAGGTGGCTGTGCCGCGCGCGCCGGCGGCATGGAACACCTCGCGTACCGACTCCGCACTCCACCGGTCAATATCAGTCACGGTGATTGTCACGGCACAGACCTACGCCCAGCCAGCGGCGCGGTTGCGGTCACTTTCCGGTTATCCACGCAAATTCCCTCGTCGTACCACACCGCTGACTATGCAGTAGCAGCCCGAAAAAATCCCGCAAGTCTCCGCCTGCCGGTATTCAAACGAGGGCGGCTCGCCGAGCGGCCATAGGCGGCAAAAACGCAGTTACGCTCAATGATCAGTCGCGCCTCGCCGGTCGGTGTCGATCGGATCGGGGTACCCGGTGCCTACCAAAGAAGCAGATCTGCAGTTGGAAAGGCGGAGATCATCATGGCTTCAAACAATGTGGTGGAGGTTCGGTTCGGCAGTCCCGGCAATGTGCTGGAGGTCCAGGTCGGCACGGTGGAGGTCGACGTGCCGAGATCGGTGGGTTATTTCGGCGGGCTGGTGGCCGCTGTCGGATTTGGAATTATTGAACCGCCGCTGGCGCTGTTCATCGCCGCGGTTCCGTTGTTCAGGGCATTGACCGATAGTGCCCTGCCCCGAGCCGTCCGCATCGTCGGCGAAGTTCTTGAAGGCGCAGCCAAGCCAGTCGGAAGTGACGCAGACGGCGTCATCCAACTAAGCGACCAAAAGGCGGACGACACGAAAGTCCGGAAGGTTGCCCCCCGAACCGGCGCCAAGCGAGCAACCCGCCGCACCGATAGCCGCAAGTAGGTCGAGCAAGACGCAACCGCAAGCGCCGGATCTTCAGTGGCACAGCGTGATAGCGGACACGGTCACCGTGCACTTACCCGAGTCTATAGCCCCCAAACGAGCCCAGGGTCGGGCAAAAGTTTCTGAACATTGCCGTCGACAGGCCAGATGTGGTCCCGGTGACTGCGATGGGCGGCGAGAACGACTGCGGCGCAACGGGTGAGTTACCGCCACCCTGCCTGGATACTCTGAGCGACCTCACCGTCGCAACGGTCGATCTGGGGTGCGTGACGGGCCACCAAAGAGGCCCAGGTCCGGTGGGCGGCTTCATTGGCAGGTGTGCAGTATTCCTGGCCGCTGCCCTCGGCAAGGCCTACCAAGGCGTGCGAGACGGACAGCGGTCCGACTCCGTATTCGGCAGCAACGCAGAGGATTTCGGAAAAGGCGTCCGCCATGGTGTAGCCGCGTAGCCCGACGAGGATGCCCTTGGCGGCATCGAGCATACGAGTGCCGCTCAGCAAGCTTTCATTGATGATGGGTGAATTCATTACCGTATTTCCTGGGTTCGGTCGCGCGATGCCGAGGCGGTGCAGCCGGCACCGCGGCTGTAGTAAGTGAGCAGCATTCTGGGCTCACATGGGGAGGCGGTGAAGGTGTACCCGGCAGCCGTCGCCTTAATCGACCGGGCCCGAAATCACCGTCGGGCTCAGCGGGGTGACGGGCGGGGGCTGGACGGCGTGCGCGATACCGCGTTGCTTTCGTTTGTTGCGGAGGCCATCGGGGTATGTTGGCCCTAGTCGAGGGCGCTCAGACCCCAGCCGTCCGGTGGATTCTTTCCAGTGAGAGGCAGCGGCTGATGGGACGCTACGACGCGACACTGTCGTACGAAGACTTCCTGCATGCGTTCAAAGATGCGCTCGACCGCGTGCTCGCAGGCCAGGTAGTGCCGCCGGCATTCGCAATGTTTGATGCAGCGCTGACCCTTGCCCTTCTCGATATCACACGCGCTGTGCGCGAACAGCACCCGACTCAGCCGCACGTCACCCGTGCCTGTGTCGCTTTTGCTACCTGCGCAGCAGGTTACGACCGGAAAGTTGCAAACGCCCCTAGACCTATGGTGAAAGCGTGTCCTTCCAAATAGCGCCGTCCAGCGTCGCTCATCCGCCAAACAACTTGTGCGGCAACCTAAGTGTCGGTGCCGAGCTACGGGATCCTGATGGACCACAGTAAAGCTCCGATCGTGGAGGCTTTGACCGAGTACCGGGACGTCGGACGGTACGGCTTTTCCCCGCCGGGGCACCGCCAGGG
>DATATO010000284.1:0-8206 GCA_036268755.1 Mycobacteriales bacterium
GACCGCGCCATGCCGCAACCACGTAGAGTCGTCACATGCCCCGTAATCCCGACGTGCCACCGCTCGACAGACCGATCCGGTCACGGCGGTTAGCAGCCTTTGCCGGAACCGTTGCGCTCGTCCTGGCCCTGATAGGTGTCGGCACGTGCTACCTCATGGCCCGGCCGTCGGGGGAATTTCATTCGGTAGCCAAGCCAAGCCCCAAGCCCATATTGCCCTCGATTCCGCCCGCCGCGCCCGCTCCGGTGAACCTTCCAGTAGTCGACTACGACCATGCGCCGGCAGGGTTCCCCGCCGACCCGACCCCGGCGTCGACGAACTGGCTCACTACGGGCCTGCGTCCGTTGACCCGCGTCGCCGCCTATGACGCCGTCGGCGGTAAGCCGTTAGCGTTTCTTCCCCCGGATATCCGGGGCGCCGAGCTGACCGCGCCAATTACCGAAACTCGAGACGGTTGGGTCTCCGTCCTGCTCCCCTCGACCAACCGAACGGTGGCATGGGTGCCGCCGGGAAACTGGACCACGGTGCCGCTGCAGGATGAGCTGATCGTGGTACGAAAGACACACCAACTGACGTGGTTGCGCAACGGCACCATGGTCGCCTCCTGGGAGGTGAGCCTCGGCTTGCCACGCAGCCCGACGCCGTTGGGCCGGACGTTCGTCCTAGGTCGCTCAAAACTCAAGGGTCACGTCTACGCCAATACGGATGTATTCGCGCTCGGCGCGGTTCCGGACAATCCGGGCGCTATTCCCAAGGGGCTGCTCGGAGCCCACACCGGCATCCACACCTGGTATCACGACCGAGAGCTCGGGGAGAACACCACCGATGGCTGTATCAGGCTGACAAAATCCGGCCAGCAACAACTTTTGGCCGAGATCATGCCCGGCACCTCAGTGATCATCGTCGACAGGTTGCCCGCTCCGGCCCACGGACCGGCCGCCATGCCAACGGCCGGTTAAGCACAGCGGCAAGGTGTCGCTAAGGGCGAGACACCCGCCCCCGGTCATAGACCAGAGCTGAATCTGCCTTCACTGCGCACCTCAGACTCGGTCTTTTGTGATCTCACGACAACGCTACCCGACCCACCCCACAATCCAGGGTTAGCGCGCTGACCGTGTAAAGCCTTCCGGACGTTCCCGAAGCTCGCCGCGCATGACAAGCTGCGGCAGGACGGCTCGGACCTGGCGAGGTGACGCCTTGCAGGCCGCTGCCAGCCGCTCGACACTGACGGCTTGACGTTGTGGAGTCGCATTCAATATTCGGGCGGCCAGGGCTTCGAGTTCCGGCTCGAGATGCCCTGCCGACTCAGCGAACACGTCTCGCAGTTCTCCTACTTCGGCGATCACATCGGCAGCACTCGTGACCAGCCTCGCCTGCCAGTCTCGAATCAATTCATGTGGTCCCAACGACATGGCCGAACTCACCGGGCCCGGGAGTGCCATGACGACCCGATCGAGCTCTTGCGCCCGCCGCGCGGTTAACCGGCTGCCACTACGGCGCGCCGCCTCGGTCACCACCACCCCGCGCGCGAGCGCCGCGATCACCCGATTGCGGATCAGGAACCGATGCCGCCGAGGGCCACTGCCGGGCGGCCATTCGCTGATGATCAGCCCCGTTTCGGCGATCCGACCCAGCAACCGGGCATGTCCGGTGGGATATGGGCGATCTACGCCGCAGCCCAGCACCGCAACGGTGTGGCCTTCCGCCCACAGTGCGCCTCGGTGGGCGGCACCGTCTATTCCGTAGGCGGCTCCCGAGATCACGGTCCAGCCTCGACGGACCAACCCCGCCGCCAGCTCAGCGGTGGCATGAGTCCCGTACTGAGTGGCGGCACGAGCCCCGACGAGGGCAATGGAACGCTCGCATACCTGTTCGAGGGAGGACTTCCCTCGAACCCACAAGCCGATGGGTGGAGCCGCCCCCGGGTCTTCTACCGTGAGCGAGGCGAGGTCGCACAGCCGGCGAGGCCATTCCGGGTCGGACATAAGGACGAGTCGCGCGCCCACACCTCGGGCCCGCTCGATAAGGCGCCGACCGCGCGCCCACGGATCGCCGGTTCGAAGCAAATAGCCGCGCACCGGCGTCAGGAGGGGCGCCTCACGCATAAGCCGCTCCAGCGCCCTGGCGGCCCCGTGCTCGGCGACCAGCGCGTAATACTGCAGCTGCCCAGGTTCCAACATCTCCGACAGGACGGCGGCCGCCAGGCGATCCCTGTCGATCGCTCCCTCAGCCCCACCGGTTTCACCTGTCTCACGTTCGCCGTCCGCGCCGCTCATACCGCGCTCCGTAGCCGGAGGGCCATGGCCTCGTTGACGTCCCCCATGCAGGGCGAGCCGGTGCCGCGCAGGTCAGCAAGCGTCCACGACAACCGCAGCACCCTGTCATATCCCCTGGCCGATAGTTCGCCCATGTCTAGCGCGTGGTCCGCGGCTACCGTGGCGGCTCGAGGTAACCGCCATTTCCCCCGCAATGCAGAGCCAGGAACGGCGCTGTTGGTATCCCAGCTAAAGGACTTCCAACGCTCCTTCGCCGCGGTGCGCGCTACTGCGACACGGTTAGCAACCACCTCGCTCGTTTCGACCCACTCCCGGTCCGCAAGCAGCGAGCTCGGTGTCACGGGTGACAATTCGAGCTGGATGTCGATGCGGTCGAGCAGCGGCCCCGATAGCCGGCTGCGGAACCGCCGAATGGCCGCCGGACCGCATTCGCAACCGACCTGACGCTTGGCGCCGCAGCCGCACGGATTGCTGGCAAGTACCAGCTGAATCCGAGCCGGATAGCTGACAATTCCGCCGGAGCGGGCGAGCGTCACCTCGCCCCGCTCTAGCGGCTGGCGCAGCGCATCTAGTACACCGCGGCGAAACTCACCGGCCTCGTCGAGAAACAGCACGCCGCAATGAGCGAGACTCACCGCGCCGGGCCTAGCGATGCTGGAGCCGCCGCCGACGACTGCGGCAACCGACGAGGTGTGATGCGGCGCCTGGTAGGGCGGTCGCGTGTTACAGGCCGTTACCTCCTTGACATGGCCGACGACGGACGCCACGGCCGCCACCTCTAGGGCCGCCTCTTGACTCAGCGGGGGTAGGAGGCCGGGCAGGCGCTCGGCGAGCATGGTCTTGCCTGCACCCGGCGGCCCAAAAAACGCGACGTGATGCCCACCAGCGGCGGCCACCTCCACGCCGAATCGACCCAGCTCCTGACCGGCGACGTCCGCAAGATCGGGTTGTATGGGTGGAACCGCCGCGTCGGCGGTCGACGCCTTATCCTTATCCGCGGGCTCGTCGGAGGCATCGCCCAACGCCAATTCGTCGAACGGCTCCGGGCGGTCCGGGTCGAACCGGCCGCGCAGCGCAGTGACGAGCAGCCGCAGGTCTCGGGCCGCATGCACTGTAATTCCGGGCACCAACTGCGCCTCACCCAGATTTTCGGCCGGAACCACCACCGCAGCAGCCCCGGAACGGCGGGCGGCCATCACGGCGGGCAATACTCCGCGTACCCCCCGGATCCGCCCGTCCAGGCCCAACTCACCGAGGAAAAACCAACTGGGAAGCTCGGTTCGGGGCGCCTCACCGTGGGCCGCGAGTATGGCGATCGCTACCGAGAGGTCATAGCTGCTGCCCTGCTTGGGTAACCAAGCAGGGCCCAGTCCGACCGTAATCCGACCTGGTGGCCAGGCGAAGCCGGAGCTTTGCACGGCCGCTCTGACCCGATCGCGGGCCTGCGCCACGGCCGCATCAGGAAGGCCCGTTATGAGAAAGGCCGGCAGGCCGGTAGCGACATGTCCCTCCACAATGACCTCGTGGCCGGCAAGACCTAGCAGGGCGACGGCACGGGTCGCGGCGAAGGCCATCAGAACGCCGCTCGGATGTGGTCGAGGTGTGCGCTGCCGGACGGATGCAGCCAGACACCGATGACGTCGAAGCGCAGTTCCTGCGGACGCAACTCCGATCGGCGCAGCCAGGCTAGCGCCAACCTACGGATACGCCGCGCCTTGGTTCCGATCACGGCCTCGGCCGGAGTGCCGTACTCGAGGGTCTGCCGGGTTTTCACCTCACAGAATACGATCGTGTTGCGCTCCCGAGCCACTATGTCGAGCTCGCCTCGCAGCTCGACCTCGTGACAGCGCCAGTTACGGTCCAGCAATACATAGCCTGTGCGCTCCAGGTAGTGGGCAGCCGCGAGCTCACCCGCGTCACCGACGACCTGATTAGTAGTACGGTCCATGCGCCCAGCCTGGGCCAAATGGCAGACCAGCGGGCGACCTCAGCCCTCAACTGTGGATAACAACCCCCGGTGGGGATACCAAATCCACCAGCCGCTAGAGCTCTTGACCTTTGTTCTGACCTGGAGCCGGTTGTTCTGGTGGCTGGCAAGGCCGCAGCGAGCGCCGTGTACACCTGAGTTAGCTAATTTCGCTGGAGCGCAGCGGAGCAGGTACACAAGCGAGCCAAGGGCATTGCGAACGCTGACCTATCAACTCAACCGGCCGCCTACGTGCCAGGGAGGGAGATATCTGGCTTGTCTAGCTCCTCAACATTGACGTCCTTGAAGGTGACTACTCGGACGTTCTTGACGAAGCGCGCCGGGCGATACATATCCCACACCCAGGCGTCGGCCATCTCGAGTTCAAAGTAGACCTCGCCGGCCGCATTGCGCACGTGGAGGTCCACCGAATTAGCGAGGTAGAACCGGCGCTCGGTCTCAACCACATACGTGAACTGCCGGACGATATCGCGGTATTCGCGATATAACTGCAGCTCCATGTCGGTCTCGTATTTTTCGAGATCCTCAGCGCTCATCGCTCACCTCACCTCTATTGCCATTCTGGACCAAGCGGGGCTGTCAGCGTCTGCTGACCCCGATCGATTCAGATCCGTTAGGGATTCACTGTCGGGCGGTGTGACCGCCGCTACGTTCACAAAGCTGCGTCGGTGTTCTGTACATGGTCCGTGCCGACGCAACGCCGCGGTGTGGGCAGAGGTGATGTATCCCTTGTGTCGATCGAATTCATATATCGGATAGTCGGTGTGGAGCGCCGACATGAGACGGTCCCGAGTCACCTTGGCAAGCACGGACGCGGCGGCAATGCAGGCACTAATCTGATCGCCTTTCCAGATGCCCAGGCTGGGCGCGGGCATTCCGGGAACCGTGAAGCCGTCGGTGAGAACGTATTCCACACCGGTTCCCAACCCGGCAACGGCACGCCGTAGGGCGGCGAGATTGGCTCGGTGCACCCCCCCGTCGTCCACCTCCGGCACTGCGACCACGGTTACCGCGTACCGTTCCGCACGGCCGATGATCACGTCGTACAGCTCGTCTCGGCGTAGCGGCGTCAGCAGCTTGGAGTCCATTAGGCCGGAAATCCGACCGCGGGCGGGAAGCATCACGGCCGCGGCGACGAGCGGGCCCGCACAGGCGCCCCGACCGGCCTCATCCGCGCCGGCTATACGGGAGAACCCTCGTCGCCGCAGCCGGCGCTCGAACGCATAGATGTCCAGCGCGGCCTTGTCGGTCACGGTTAAAGTGTCCCGACGGACCGGACCCACGGCGTCATCCGCTCCCGGGAGCCGGCACCCGCTTAAATGTCTTAGGTACCGGCAGGGTGTCGATCCGGTTTAGCGGCCAGTAGATGGCAAAGGCCCGGCCCACAAGCGCCGACCTGGGGATGGTTCCCTGATAATAGTCCAGGTGATACCGGGAGTCGGCCGAGGCCCCGCGATGGTCACCCATCATGAAGTAACGTTTTCGGGGAACTATGACGTCGAACCGGACCTGTGACGGCACATTGCCCGGGTAGAGGTAGTCCTCGTTGAGGGCGCGACCGTTGACGGTGATGCGGCCCTTGGAGTCGCAACAGACCACATGGTCGCCGGGGGCTCCGATGATGCGCTTGATGAAGTCGTCCTCGTTCGGGGCACCCTGCTTCCACACCGACGGCGGCCGAAAGACGACGATTTCGCCACGCTGCGGATCCCGGAACCTGTAGCTGATCTTGTTCACCAGCACTCGATCGCCGACCAGGAGCGTGTTCTCCATCGAACCGCTAGGGATGTAGAACGTCTGCAGCAGGAAGGTACGCACCCCGAAGGCGACGAGCACTGCGACGAGACACAGGATAGGGATCTCCACCATCCAGGCGTTCCGCTTGCGGTTTGCCTTGTGCTTGCCTCGCGGGAGCGGCGTTCCCTTGGCCGGCATCGCCCGCGGGGTGCGGCGCGGCCTGGGGGGCGATTCGCCCTCGCCTGTCTGCTCGAAGGCACTCGAGGCCGACGCCGCAGTGGGTTCGTCGGCTGGCTCTGGGGACGAGTGAGGGTCACGTGTTTCTGGCATCACCCGGAAAGCCTACGGCCTCGCCGTCGGCGGTATGCGAGCACCACCGCACCACCGAGCGTCTGCCGCATCGGCCCGCCCAACATCGGGTCCGAAATTGGGGCGTTAGGGGGTGTGGGGGTGGGTTTGACGGCCTTGCCGACATGGTCAAAGCCCTTCGGAGTGGACAGCAGCCCCAATCGGTCGTGCGGCCACACCCGCACGAAGGCGCGCCCGATGACGTTACCTCGCGGAATTGTTCCCGAATGGCCGTCGTCGAGGTACGCCCGCGAGTCCTTCGAGTTTCCGCGATGGTCGCCCATCACGAACAGCCGACCCTTGGGGACCTTGATTGGACCGAACCCTCGCTGTTCCAGCGGAAGATTTTCGAAGATGTATGGTTCGTTGGCGCCGTGACCGTTCACCGTGTAGCGTCCGGCGGAATCGCAACAGCCCACGGTGTCGCCGGGCAGCCCGATGACGCGTTTAATGAAGTCTTTCTCGTTGGGGGCACCCAAGCCGACCACCTCGCCCAGCTTGAGTTTGATGGCGCCGACGAGGTTCCCGGGCGGCTTGACGTGTTGCTCAGGAGCCCAGGATTCGCTACCGCGGAACACAATAATCTCGCCGCGTCGCGGATTCCGAACGTCGTAGACGAGCTTGTTTACCATCACGCGGTCGCCAATAAGCAGCGTGCGTTCCATTGAGGCGCTGGGGATAAAGAAGGACTCGATGATGAATGTCCGCACGAACAGTGACATAGCAAGCGCGAGAACTATGAGAAGCGGAATCTCCTGCCAGGCAGGTAACCGCCTAAACCACCGAACTGGAGTGTCGGTCTGGGTCTGAGATCCAGCCGAGCGATGCTGTCCCCTATACCGCTCCGGCCGCTCTGGGGCACTGACCCCTACCCGACCGACGATCCGGCTCATAGCCTCGTCGGCGTGACCGCCCGAGTGTCATCGCCGCCGTGAAATATGGTCCGGGGGAAGGACGGGTTAGGAGGCAGCGTCGGCAGTGGCGCGGGGAGTGAGGTCGCGCTTTTCCTTGATCTTGGCGGCCTTACCGCGCAGCTCACGAAGGTAATACAGCTTGGCGCGGCGGACGTCTCCACGGCTCACTACCTCGATCTTGTCGATCACCGGAGTGTGCATCGGGAAGGTACGCTCCACACCCACGCCGAAGCTCACCTTGCGCACGGTGAACGTCTCGCGAACACCGCCACCCTGGCGACGGATGACAACGCCCTGAAAGACCTGGATACGGGACCGGTTTCCTTCAACGACACGCACGTGCACCTTGACGGTGTCACCGGGTCGGAAGTCCGGAATATCAGAACGCAGCGAATCGGCGTCTAGAGCGTCGAGCTTGTTCATGGCTGAAAACTCTTACTTTCTCCTAGCGAAGCAACTCCTCTACTGTGCCACACCCCGGATGGACGCCGGCAGCCGGCGTCGGCCTAGGGCCGTGGCTACGCAGAGGCGCGATCCTCGCCGAGCAGGTCCGGCCGCCGTTCCCGGGTCCGCTCCAGCGATTGCTGTTTGCGCCACCGTGCGATGGCGGCATGATCGCCCGAAAGCAGCACCGGCGGCACCGCCCGATCCCGCCAGGTCTGCGGGCGGGTGTACACCGGACCCTCCAACAGACCGTCGTCGGCGAAGGAATCGTCCACGACCGAGACGGCGTTGCCGACCACTCCCGGAATGAGCCGCCCGATAGCCTCGATCATCACCAGCACCGCCGCCTCGCCGCCCGCCAGCACGTAGTCGCCGATGCTCACCTCGTCCACCGGCATGTGCGTTGCGGCTTCCTCGATGACCCGGTAGTCGATGCCCTCGTAACGGCCGCAGGCGAAGATCAGACGGGGCTGCCGGGCGTAGTCCACCGCCATCTCATG
>DATATO010000285.1:0-15071 GCA_036268755.1 Mycobacteriales bacterium
TTATCGATCATCGAACCGAAGCTGAGATCCTCGGCTACGACAGTAATGGGATACCGCAGTCGTGATTCTCGATACCTCAGCGGTCCTAGCCATCCTGTTTGACGAACCTGAGCGCCGCAGTTTCACAACTGCAATTCAGGCCGATCCGGTTCGGTTGATGTCAGCTGCAAATGTGGCTGGTCGGGAGTTAGATTTGTTCCTGCTCCGCGCCGAGATTGTTTCTGTCTCGGTGGGCAGTGACCACATAGAGGCTGCGCGAATTGCCTGGCGAAATTTCGGTAAGGGACGCCATTCTGCGGGGCTCAACTTTGGAAACTGCCTTGCATATGGGTTGGCGGTGTGCTCGGGAGAGCCGCTTTTATTCAAGGGCGAGGATTTCCCGCGTACCCCAATTCGCTCAGTCTTTTAGGCAGTGCTCTCACTAGGCCACTCGGTCGGTGACGAGCGAGGCTAGGTCCGCTAATACCTTGCCCGCCTCGGGCTCGATGTGGCCCTGTTCGGTCGCGTCAGCGAGGGCGTGTCTGGCCTCGTCGGTCAGGTCGGCGATCATGGTCTCCAGCGCGGCCAGGGCCTTGGTCTCTGTCAGGATCTCCCGCAGTTCCGCCACACCGGCATCGTCGAGTTCGACGTTTCCCACGCCCCGCCGCAGCTTCTCGGCCTGTGCGGGGTTGGCCCGCTGCATCGCCAGCGCGATCAGCACCGTGCGTTTACCCTCCCGCAGGTCGTCACCGGCGGGTTTGCCCGTCGCTGCCGGATCGCCGAAGACGCCGAGCACGTCGTCGCGGAGCTGGAACGCCTCGCCCAGCGGAATCCCGAACGCCGTGTAGGCCGCCGCGGTCGCTGCGCCGCCGAGCGCCAGCGCATTACCCAACAGCAGCGGGTGCTCGATGGTGTACTTGGCGGCCTTATACACCGCCACCCGGCGCGAACGGGCGACATCGTGATCGCCGTAGGCCTGTGTGACGAGGTCCAGGTACTGGCCGGCCACCAACTCGGTGCGCATGGTCTCAAACACCGGCCAGGCGGCGGCCAGCCGGCCTGCGCCGAAACCGGAGTGCCGCAACATCTGGTCGGCCCAAATGAGCGCGAAATCGCCGAGCAGGATCGCCACGGCCTCGCCGTGGCTTTCCGCCGAGCCGCGCCAGGAGTTGGCCGCATGCGCCACCGCGAACCGTCGATGCACGGCCGGCCTGCCGCGTCGGGTGTCGGATGAGTCCATGACGTCGTCGTGAATTAGCGCGCAGGCCTGGATCAGTTCCAGGCTTGCCACCGCAGCCACCGCGGCACGGTGATGCTCGGACGGACCGCCGGCGCCCCGGAACCCCCAGTAGGCGAAGGTCGGCCGAATCCGCTTGCCGCCCTGCAACACGAACTCGGCGAGCTCGTCCGCGCCGGGGGCCAACTCCTGGCTAATGTCCGTCAGTTGTGTCCGCCGGTCGGCGAGGAAATCCCGCAACGCCTCGGCAATATCGTGTTGTAGCTGGGAATGCTGCGGTGAGGGGTGTTGTAGCCGGGAAGTCACGGTGGCACGCTAACCTATCCGCTATTCGGCCCGGTCGGTGGTCGCGGCGTCGAAGGGACGATCGGCATGAGTCTGGGGCTCACATCGGTGCTGCCGCAGCGACGGCCCAGCGTCGCTGAGCTGATTTCCCGTCCCGAGCCTACGTTCTCGTTCGAGTTCTTCCCGCCCAAGACCGACGCCGGCGAGGCAGTGCTGTGGCAGGCCATCCGCGAGCTCGAGCCGCTGCAGCCCTCGTTTGTGTCCATCACCTACGGTGCCGGCGGCTCCTCGCGCGACCGCACCATAGGCCTTACCGGGCGGATCGCCGCCCAGACCACCCTGCTCCCGATGGCGCACCTGACCGCGGTGAACCACTCGATTGCCGAGCTGCGCAACGTCATCGGGTACTACGCCGAGGTCGGCGTGCGAGACATCCTGGCGCTGCGCGGCGACCCGCCCGGCAACCCCGGCGGGGAGTGGATCGCGCACCCCGAGGGGCTGAACTATGCCGCGGAACTGGTGGAACTAGTCAGCACCAGCGGCAGCTTCTGTGTGGGGGTCGCGGCCTTCCCGGACATTCATCCGCGCTCGGACAGCCTCGAGTCGGACGTGGCATGCCTCGTGGCCAAGGCTAGGGCGGGTGCCGCGTTCGCGATCACCCAGTTCTTCTTCGACTGGCAGTCCTACACCCGACTGCGCGACGCGGTCGCGGCCACCGGCTGCGACATGCCCATAGTGCCGGGCGTGATGCCGGTGACCAACGTCAGTCAGATTGAGCGCATGGCCGTGTTGTCGGGTACGCCGTTCCCGGACGATTTGGCCCGCCGGCTGCATGCCGTTGCCGACTACCCGGCCGTGGTTCGCGCCATCGGTGTTGAGGTGGCCACGGTGCTGAGTCGCCGACTGCTGGACGAGGGGGCGCCGGGGGTTCATTTCATCACCCTGAACCGCTCCACGGCCACCCGAGAGGTGTGGGCGCAGCTGCATAGCGGTCCTGTTATCCAGCAACCTGGCAGTGCGAAACGATAGTTGCAGCTAGGCTTTGACAATGATCGAGACTCCGGGAAGTGCCGGTGACTACGCCAAACCCGGCAGAGGCAAACATTGCGACCCGCGAGCGCATGTCCCGACCGGCATTATTCTCACGGTGCCGGCTGCCTTGGTCGGTGCGGTGAGTGGCTATCGACGTGGCCGCAAGGAGGCGCGGCTTCGTACCCTGGAGGCGCGTACCGCAGTCAGGCCGGCGGTGGTTTCTGCCTCCGAGCGCAGACGCCAGATCGCAAAGATTACGGCTTTGGGGGGCGCGGCGGTGGTTGGGGGCGCGGGAGGCATGGTTCTCACAGGCCGCGCGGAGGAACCCATGCGACAGGCTGGGGAGGCGGTAGCCGCCTTGTACCAACTCAAGACCGGCGCCCCGCTCTTTGGTGAGATGGATGCCGTCACCGAGAGCTACATGAGGTCGATGGGTCCCGGAGATATCCGCAACGGTATGGTCGCGGCGACAAAGGCCACGGCTGCCAGTGCGGTGGGGGTGGTCGCGAGTTATGCGGCCGGTCGCGAGGCCGGTAAGGCCGTAGCCCTCCGAAGGGCCGAAAGGAAGAATCGACAGCATTCCGGGCGTTCCTCGGGTTGACTTCCGCTAGCTGGCTTCCGTATGCCTACTTTTGCCGGCCGCTGGGCGTGGCCCGTTAGAACCCGCTAGCGTTACGCCATGGGTTCATTTCGCGATGGTGTAGCTCAGCGGTGGCGAGACGGGCGTCGAGCCATGTCCAAGCCCGAATCCCGTCAAACGACTGTTGAATTGGCTGCAGGCGCGATTGCGGTCGGGCTCGGCGCCGTGTCCGGCAGACTGGCGGGACGACGTCAGCTTCGCCGGCAGCTTTCCGGCGGAAAGGATGTGCCACAGCCGACGGCCGAGCGGCACTTGTGGCGGAGCCGGGCATCTGCCGCCGTTGCTGTAGGAGCGATGGCCGCTGCCGGGCAACGGGGCCATGTTTCTACGAGGAACGCTGCAAGTCATTTCGGTATGGCCAGGCTGTACGACGCCGCCTTCCTACAGGAGGTCAAGGAAATGTACGCAAAGGCTTACCCGGACAGCGGCCCTCTTCCCGTCGGCCCGATGTTCAAGCGCATGAGTGCGCATTTGGCTGCTAGGCCCGAGGAACGCGATGAATTCCACGGCAAGTTCACCCACTATGTGAATGCGATAGACGGGCAGCGAGATAGTGGGAAAGACCAGGGAAACCGCGCGAAAGCCTGGTTCGCGACAGGGCTCACTGCCGGATTCGTGGCCGGGCACCAGACCGCAAAGGCGCACGTCGTGGCCAAGGAAATGCGCAGAGCAACCAAACAAAGTCGCGGAGCCACCGACTAATCGGCTTCTATCAGGTGCACCCGAGTTTGTTAAGTCACAGTAACTGAGATCGGGTGCCGCTATCCTGGCCTTATGCGGATGCCTTTTACCTCAATGTGGATGCTTCCGCCGGTTAATCTAAGGGACAAGGTAGTCGTTAAATCGCGGATACCTGCCGGCCTTGTGTTGGCTCTGCCTGTGGCGATGGCCGGCGCCGCCCGTGGCGCCTGGCTGGAGCGCAAGGAGTTCAAGCAGCGAGAGGCGGCGCTCCGCGCAGTCAACGTGGGCATGCCCGTCGCCGAGGGCGCCGACGAGCGGCACGGAGTCAAAGCCGGCGTAGCTGCCGGTGTAGCTGCGGCGGCCTTTCTGGCGGGAGCCAAGACTGGCCCTGAGGCGCGTTTCGCTACAGGTTTGGCGAGGCTCTATGTCTACGACAGCATCGTTCAGAATGATCAGATGCTACGCCAGAAATTTCGGACTGAATCTGCTGGCAGAGAACCGGAGTCATACCAGGATTGGACCGATCTTGTGGGTGGTCTCACTCCTAGAGAGAGGGAAGATCTTGACCGCCGAGAGGCCATAGCCAGGGCTACTGCGGCGGAGGTAGGGATTCCTGGGGCAAAACTTCGCATGGCCAACGCGGCGTCGCAGGGGGCTGGCCTCGTTGCCAGCTATGTCGCCGGCAAGGAAGCCGGCAGGGCAGCGATGCAGAGCCGGACTAAGCACAAGGCAGCTAAGAAACAGAACCGCAAGACGGGTTAGGCGTCCAGCGGTAGCGTCCGCCCCAGTACGGCGAAGGGGCGCTCGTCCCCCGGGAAGCGGAGCCCCCGCACCACGTCTTTGAAGCCGTAACGCCGATACAGCCGCCAGGCCCGCGTCTGCGTCTCTCCCGGCGCTTGTTCGGGTGTCGAGAGCACCGCGGTGCGCGCCCCGGCGTCCGCCAGCACGGCCGACAGCTGCCGCTCACCCAGGCCGGCACCCTGACTGTCAGGATGAACGTGTAGCTCGACCACCTCGAAGCAGTCGGCGAGCCAGTGCCGGTAACCCTCGGGGACCAGGGCGCCGCTGACCTGGTCGTGCCACCATTGCCCCGGTTGGCCGCGGTAGCCGTAGCAGAATCCAACCAGCCGGTCGTCATCGAACGTGGCGACGGCCCGGAACCCGGATCTGTGCGCGTGTGAGGCGATATACCCCCTGCGCCATTCCATGACGTTGCGGTGATAGTCCATTGCCGTGGAGTAGACGTCGAGCAGCGCATCCAGGTTGCGAAGCATGTCATTCGGGCCCCAGCTGACCAGTTCCATGCTGCGAGATGAGGGCATGAGACTCATCACATCACACAATTGCCACATAAAGGAGACCCAAATACCTGCGTCTTGGGCCGACCGATTAGATTCACCGCGACTTCGGGCGGCGCCCCCGTGCGTCGATCTACACGTCAACCGAATGCCCCATCTCGGTTCGGCGATTCGGACAAATTGCGCTAAGGTGCGTCGCCACAGCTATATGCGGAGCTAGCCTCGACGTATAGATGGCGTGGTCAGCGTCTCTCCGGTTTCGCTGTATCGAACGGCTAACGTCGCGCGATATAGGACTTGTAATCAGAAATCGCCCATCCGCACGTGACGAGGAGCTTCGTACTATGCCGATCGCAGCACCCTCCCCGAGGCTGGCCGAGCTCAGCGCCCGACGGTCCAGCCAGGGTGCGACGGTTTGGTTCACCGGTCTGCCCAGCGCGGGTAAGAGCACCCTGGCTCAGGAGGTGGCGGTGAGGCTCGTCGAGACGGGTCGCCGAGTCGAGCTACTCGACGGTGACGTGGTTCGGAAGGAACTGTGCTCGGACCTAGGGTTCAGCCGTGCCGATCGGGAAGAGAACATCTCCCGAATCGGCTACCTCGCGGGCAGGCTGGCGCGCCACGGCGTGATCGTGCTCGCGGCCGTGATCGCGCCATATGAGAGCGCCCGCCGCGCCGTTCGGGTCAGGCACGAGCGGCAGGAACTGCCCTACATTGAGGCGTACGTCGCGACTCCGCTGACGGTATGCCGGGCGCGGGACGTCAAAGGTCTGTACGCCAAGCAGGAGGCCGGGCAGTTGCAGGGATTGACCGGGGTCGATGACGTCTATGAACCACCCGCGGCGCCCGAGCTGGTGCTGCACACCCAGCATTCCACTGTGGAGCAGTCCGTGGACCAGGTAATGCGAGCATTGGCGGCGAGAGGTTTGGTATGACGGCACCATCGACCAGCGCGGACGCCGCCCTCACGGCTCTGGAAGACGAAGCGATTCATATTCTGCGTGAGGTAGTAGGCGCCTTCGAGCGTCCCGTTCTGCTGTTCAGCGGCGGTAAGGATTCCGCGGTCGTGTTGCGACTGGCCGAGAAAGCCTACTGGCCGGGGCGGATCCCATTTGCGGTGATGCACATCGACACCGGGCACAACTTCAGTGAGGTGATCGCCTTCCGGGATAGGCGCATCGCTGAGCTGGGGACCGATCTCGTTGTCGCCAGCGTGCAGCATTCGATTGACACGGGCAGGGCCCATGAGCGGCCCGGCCAGTCCCGCAACCGGCTGCAGACCGTGACGCTGCGGGACGCCATCGCCGAGCATCGGTTTGACGCGGTCATCGGGGGAGCTCGGCGGGACGAGGAGAAGGCCCGCGCCAAGGAACGGATCTTCTCGGTGCGCAACGAGTTCGGCCAGTGGGATCCGCGTAACCAGCGGCCGGAGCTGTGGCAGCTGTACAACCCGCGGCTCGCGCCGGGGGAGCACATGCGCGTCTTCCCACTGTCCAACTGGACCGAACTCGACATCTGGCGCTATGTGGCGCGGGAGAAACTGGACCTGCCCGAGATCTACTACGCCCACGACCGGGACGTTTTCGAACGGAACGGCATGCTGTTGGCCGTCACGCCGTGGACTCAGCCTCGCGATGGCGAAAAGGTGAGCTCCCGCGCCGTCCGATACCGCACCGTCGGCGACGCCACCTGCACGGCCGCGATCGCCTCGGAGGCCGCCACGGTGGAGGACGTCATTGCGGAGACGGCGACCAGTCACCTCACCGAGCGGGGCGCCACCCGGGCCGACGACCGCACCAGCGAGTCGGCCATGGAAGACAGAAAACGCGAGGGCTACTTTTGAAATGCCCGTCAGTTGCCCCCTGCCGGCGCTGTGCTCATGCGGGACACCCGCACCCGGGCTCTCGCCTTGTTTACCCATTCCGCTGCGCTCCATTTTTGTACACGGCGGCTCCTGCGGCCTTGGCAGGAACCAACTGACGGGCATTTCTGAGATTGGAATTTAATGAGCGATCTGTTGCGGGTTGCCACCGCGGGTTCGGTCGACGACGGCAAGAGCACCCTGATCGGTCGGTTACTGTACGACTCAAAGAACGTGTACGCCGATCAGTTGGATGCCGTCTGGGACGCGTCGCGTCGACGCGGGCTGGACGCCTCCGACCTGGCGCTGCTCACCGACGGGCTGCGCGCCGAACGCGAGCAGGGCATCACGATCGACGTTGCCTACCGCTATTTCGCTACCGCGCGTCGCACCTTCGTGCTCGCCGACACCCCCGGCCACGTGCAGTACACCCGCAACATGGTCACCGGAGCCTCCACGGCCGATGTCGCCATCGTGCTGGTGGACGCTCGGCACGGTCTGGTGGAACAAACCCGCCGACACACCGCCATCGCCGCGTTGCTGCGGGTGGGGCACCTCGTGCTGGCCGTCAACAAGATGGACCTCATGGGGTTCTCGGAGTCGGTCTACGACCGGATCGTAGCCGAATTCGACGTGCTGGTCGCCAAACTCGGTGTTACGTCGACGACCGCCATCCCGTTGTCCGCGCTGCACGGTGACAACGTGGTCACGCGCTCGGAGAACATGAGCTGGTATGCGGGGCCGACGCTGCTAGATCACCTGGAGACCATGCCGGTGCGAACCCGTGAGGTAACGGTGGGTGCCCGGATGCCGGTGCAGACCGTCATTCGGCCGCGTTCGGCCGACTATCCGGACTATCGCGCCTACAGCGGGCGGGTTGCCGCCGGCACTCTCGCCGTCGGCGATGAGATCGTGGTGCTGCCGTCGGGAACGCGTTCCCGGATCGCCGGCATCGATACCTACGACGGCGAGCTTCGGCAGGCCCCGGTTGGGCGGTCGGTGGCGGTTCGGCTTGCGGACAACGTCGACGTGTCACGGGGAGATCTGTTGGCTTCCGCTGTCGACGTTCCGCAGCTGCGGCGCGAGCTCAGTGGCCGGGTCTGCGTCGTCGCGGACCGGGTGATCCGGCCCGGGGACAGATTCGGGGTTCGGTTGGGCACCCGGGAGGTCCGGGGTAGCGTGGTCGGCCTGGGGGACCGGTGGGACGCGGCGACGCTGCTTAGCAGCGAGGCCGAGCACCTGTTCGAGAACGACATCGGCACCCTGGAGCTGTTGCTGCCCGAGCCGGTCCCGGTGGACCGCTATGTGACGTCGCCCGCCACGGGGTCATTCCTGCTCACCGACGAGGCCACCGGATCGACGGTCGCCGCCGGCATGGTGCTGTGATCGGCTGTTGAGACGAAGTGGTTGGGCTCTCCGAGAGTGCTCTCGTGCGCTCGTTGAGCGAAGTCCGGCTGGGAATATGCCTTTGTTTGCAGGGTCCTCAGCTGGCAGGCATTGGATGGCTCTGGATCGACATGTTCATCGAGGTCCGCACGGAACCTCGTGGCGTCGATATGAGGAGCTTGCACGGCATATGCGGCGAACTCATCCCGGGTCATACCCTGACTTTAGGACCAAAGCGTGACCTCATACCACGACGACTTTGGGGAAATCGGGACGTGTCCGTCACTTGCAGATGGACTCGAAGCTCCAGCCCTGGGCCGTGAGGTCCCGAAGCACGATCTCCAGTGCCGCAACCGTGTGGCTGCGGTTGCCGCCGCCGTCGTGCATCAGGATGATGTTGCCGGTTTCGGCATGTGACTCCACCTCGTGCACGATGTCGGGCACTGGCCCACGCTTCCAGTCCTTCGTGTCCACGTCCCATAGCGCGATCGAGAATCCCTTGTCGGCGGCCCGCTCCCGCAGCTGATCATTCACATAACCGTAGGGCGGCCGCAGGCACTTCGACCCGCGCGGCCCGAGCACCCGCTGCGTCTTGTCGACCTCGTCGTCGAAGACCTGCTGGCTCACGTTACGCAGCGACCGGTGAGTGTAGCTGTGATTGGCCACCGCGTTGCCGCCCGCGAGTTCCCTGTCGGTCCAGCCGGGGTGACGGGCCGCGTTCTGCCCGACCACGAAGAATGTGGCGTGGGCGTGATATTTGGCCAGCAGATCCAGGATCGGCCCGGTGAATTCCGGGTTGGGTCCGTCGTCGAAGGTCAGGTGCAGCACCTTGCCGGTGCTGGCCCGGCCGGGAACCTTTCTACTCACCGGCTTCACCGCGGCCGTCACGGCGGCGAGGTCGTAGCGGACCGGAGCGGCGTTCCCCGCCGACACGGCGATCCGATACGTTCCCGCCCCGATCGTGGCGTCGAAGCTGTGTTTGTGTGCGGCGGGGTCTAGCAGCACGGTGCCGTCCTCGTCCCAGATGCCCAGCGTCAGGGCTTTCGAGCCCGAGGTCACATCGAGCCGAAGCCGAGAGCGCTGCGGCAGTTCGATGGAATACTCCGTGACACCGCCGTATCCCGCCACACCGCTGTGGCGCGCCGTCCCGGCGCCGGGCGTTGGGTCGCTGGGCTTGTCGGGTCCCAGCGCGAGCGCGGTCGTCGGCGCGGTGCCCACTGGTTCCGGTTTCGTGGTCGGCGCCCCGACCTGTGTCAGGGCATCTTTGCTGAACTCTCCGACGACCTGGCGCTCGCGGAGCGTCTCGGGATGCTCCGAGTCGGGTGCGGTGAAGGTCGCCCTGATCTGCGCCGGGTGGGCCTTGACGTGGCCGCCTCGGCTCAGCTTTGCCGGGCTGACGTCCAGATTGCGGGGAGCCGCACCCTGACTCAATGGCAGCACGTCGGCGGTCGTCTCGCCCAAACCGCTGGTATGCAGCACCGCGAGGCTGAGGAAGCTGGTTCCGGTGTCGCCCGCATTCTCGGCCTGGTCCGGCGCTCCTGGCGTGTGCAGACTTACCCGGGTCTGGAGGAAACCGATCGTGTCTGCATGGCCGTCGCCGTCCACATCGCGGTACATCCGAGGTTTCGCCAGTAGCTCGACCTGGCTGGCGATTCCGTCGGTGACAGCGGCGAACCGCTCGTCTCGGAGTTGCGCCGTGGCCGGCCAGGCCACGCCGGTGCGTACGGTCACCGGGGCGGCCGCGCTCGGGGTGATGGCGTCTCCACCGGAACCGCATCCGCTCAGTGCCGCCACCCCGACGAGCAACGCGATAACTATGCCGCATACCTGCCTGTCCCGGCGTCGGCGTTCACCAACGGACATGGGAAACCCCTTCCGCCGCGGCCAATTGTGACGCCCGGTTACGCAGGTCGTCACGATTCAGTCAGATTAGTTGAGATCTGGCTCTCTTTCGACCATAGAGGTCTTGGCAATATCCAGCGCGGGAAGTGACAGACTAGGCGTATGCAACAGCAGAAAACTTTCCGTCATTCTGTGCCCGCCTCGCCCCAGGCAGCTATCCCCAACTCGTTGGGGAGGGCGTTGGACCTATCGTCGCTGACCCGTCGCGACGACGGGTCCTCGGGTGGGGGCACGCCCACCGCGGCCGCGGCCGTATTCGACGCCACTGACGAGTCCTTCCAGACCGAGGTAGTGGAGGCGTCCCGGCAGGTCCCGATCGTGCTCGACTTCTGGGCCGAATGGTGTCAACCGTGCAAACAACTCAGCCCTCTCCTGGAGAAGCTCGCCGCGGAGGCAGCCGGCACCTGGCGGCTCGCCAAGGTGGACATCGAGGCCAATCCAGGTCTTGCGGGTGCCTTCCGGATCCAAAGCATCCCCATGGTGGTGGCGATCGCGGCGGCGCAACCCGTCGATGCCTTCTCCGGCATGGTGAGTGAACAACAGTTGCGAACCTGGCTTTCGGCCGTGCTTGAGGCCGCGGCGAGCGTCGGCGTGACCGGAGGCGGCTCGCAACCGCAGGTTCAACAGCCGCAGGTGGATGAGCGTTTCCTGCGGGCCACACAGGCTGCCGACGCCGGGGAGTTCGACACGGCCGAGCAGCTGTTCGGCCAGATCTTGGCCGAGCGGCCCGCCGATGACACCGCGACATCGGGCCTAGCCCAGGTGCGGCTGCTCCGGCAGGTGTCGGAGCTCGACGCCGACGACGTGCTGCTGCGGGCGGGTGCGCCCGAGTCGGCGACGGCATCGGACCTGACACCCGACACCGTCGCGACCCAGTGCGAGGCGGCCAGCCTGGAGTTCGCCCGCGGTCAAGTCGAGCCCGCCTTCGCCCGGTTGATCAACGTGGTCCGTCACACTGGCGGTGAAGAACGGGACCGGGCCCGGAGTAACCTGCTGGACCTGTTCTCGATCCTTCCTGCCCAGGACGACCGGGTACGGATGGCCCGGAGAAATCTCTCCAACGTGTTGTTCTAAGGATCGCCTCGCAGCGGGCAACGAGGCCTCGACAGTAGGTCGTGGTGGCACACTGCGCGAAGTTCGCTACCGACATACTCGACGAAAGAGAAAGTCATCCATGGACGCGTCATCTTCCACCGCTATTCGGCTGGATGGGCAACGGGTGCCCGACGAACTGGTCGCTGCCGTTGACAGTGCGTACTGGCGGCTGGTACCGGACTCCGAGATCTCCGGTCGCAGCGGGGACGAATTGGGTGCCGCCGTGACCTCACATGTCGAGTTCGCGATCCGGCGCCTGCCGGGTCAGCCGCTGCTGCGGGTGCTGCCCGACCTAACCGGGGCTGTGGCCGAGAACGACGACGACGCGCTCGCGGCGCCCAGCCTGATCGAGATCGTCACTGATGACATGCCATTTCTGGTCGATTCGGTCAGTTCGGAGCTCGCTCGGCTCGGCGTGGGAATTCGGCTGTTGATCCACCCCCAGCTGGTGGTGCACCGCGACGCCCTGGGCGCCCTGCAGGAGGTCTACGCCGACACCGAGGCCGACGATGCCACCCCCGACCAGTTGGTCGAGTCATGGATGCACATCGAGATTGACCGGCAGACCGACCCGAAGGCCATCGCCGAGCTGCAGGAGAACCTGCGCCGGGTGCTCACTGACGTGGCGGAGGCGGTGGAAGACTGGCCCAAGATGCGCACGATAGCGCTGGCCCTGGCCGACGAGCTCACGCAGGCTGACCTGCCGGTGCCGAGCAAGGACGTGCAGGACTCGCGGGGGCTGCTGCGGTGGCTCGCCGAGGGGCATTTCACCTTTCTCGGCTACCGCGAATACACCATCGCGCGCGACGACACGGGCAGCTACCTGCATGCCGTGCCCGGCACCGGCCTCGGGATCCTGCGAAGCGACAACTCCACCACCCGCAACATGGCCGACATGCCGCCGGAAGTGTATCGCCGGGTCATGGAGCACCGGCTGCTCATCATCACCAAGGCCAACGCCCGGGCTACGGTGCACCGCCCCGCATACATGGACTACATCAGCATCAAGACCTTCGACACCAGCGGTGCTGTGGTGGGCGAGCGGCGCTTCCTGGGGTTATTTTCCGCCGCGGCATACATGGAAAGCGTGCGGCGGCTCCCGGTCATCTCGCGGAAGGTCGAGGAGGTCATCGCCAGCGCCGGGCTGAGCCTGCGCAGCCATTCCGGCAAGGAGCTGCTGCAGATCCTCGAGGCGTATCCCCGCGACGAGCTCTTCCAAATGAGCACGGACGAGCTACGTCAAACGGTTCTGACCGTGCTGCGGCTGACCGGCCGCCGGGAGCTGCGGCTGTTCATCCGTAAGGATGCCTACGGACGGTTCATCTCGTGCCTGGTGTATTTGCCGCGAGATAGATACAACACCCGGACCCGGCTGCGGATGCAGGAGATTCTTACCGACGCGCTGCATGGCGTCGGCGTGGACTACTCGGCGCGGGTCACTGAGGGGCTGCTCGCGCGAGTGCGGTTCGTTGTCCGCACCAACCCTAATCACCCCGTCGGGGAGATCGACTCCGTGGCCCTGCAGGCCCGGCTCGCCGACATCACGCGGCTGTGGGAGGAGGAGTTCAACACGGCGCTGGTCGGCGAGTTCGGCGGCGCGCAGGCGCGGTATCTGGCGCAACGCTACGACGGCGCATTCGGCGACGGCTACGCCTCCGAACGCAGCCCCACCATGGCCGTCTCCGACGTCGCGCGGCTGGAGACCCTGGACGAGGACGACCAGGTCGCGGTGCACATCGAGCGGTCCAGTTCCACAGCGATCAGTCGGCCGGAGGCCGCGGGCGGCGCCGAGACGCTTCGATTCGTGGTATACCGCCGGGGCGAACCCATGTCGCTGTCGGCGGTGCTTCCGGTGCTGCAGTCGCTGGGGGTCATCGTCATCGACGAACGGCCATATCGGGTCACCCCGGAGGACGGGGCGTCGTACTGGATCTATGACTTTGGGCTGTTGCTGCCGGCTGAGGTGCACGTGGGGGAGGATCAGCTTTCCCCCGACGTGCGTCGTGCGGTTGAGAACGCGTTCGTGGCCTGCTGGCGCGGTACCAGCGAGATCGACGGGTTCAACACGCTTGTGCTGCGGGCCGGTATGACCTGGAATCAGATCATGGTGCTCCGGGCATATGCGAGGTACCTGCGCCAGATCGGCACCGTCTACAGCGAGTCCTACCTGCAACGGACGCTGGCGACCTATCCCGAGGTGGCCGGGCTGTTGTTGCGGCTGTTCGATGTGAGTTTTAGCCCGTCGCGTGGCGGCGAGTCCTCCCCCGACAAGGCGCGCAAGGCGGTGATGGAACGCACCCGGGGCGAGATCGACGCGGCGCTGGAGGGCGTCACCAGCCTCGACCACGACCGCATCCTTCGATCGTTTTTGAACCTGATCAGCGCCACCCGGCGCACCAACTACTTTCAGCGAGGCAAGGAGACGCCTCACAAGCCATACCTGGCACTCAAGCTGGACCCGATGGCGATCCCGGGACTGCCGCAGCCGCGGCCCAAGTTCGAGATCTTCGTGTACTCGCCTCGGTTCGAGGGCGTACACCTGCGGTTCGGCAAGGTAGCCCGCGGCGGACTGCGTTGGTCAGACCGCCGGGAGGATTTCCGTACCGAGATCTTGGGTCTCGTGAAGGCCCAGATGGCCAAGAATGCGGTCATCGTGCCGGTGGGCGCCAAGGGCGGTTTCGTGCTCAAACATCCGCCGAAGGGCGACGATCGCGCGGCGCTGCGGGCCGAGGGCGTGGCCTGCTACTCGTGGTTCGTCGCGGGGCTGCTCGACGTCACGGACAACCGGGTCGACGGCGCCGTGGTGCCGCCGGCGGACGTGATCCGGCATGACGATGACGACTCCTACCTCGTGGTCGCCGCGGACAAGGGCACCGCCACCTTCTCCGACATCGCCAACGAGGTCGCCGCGAAGTACGGTTTCTGGCTCGACGACGCGTTCGCCTCCGGCGGCTCGGCCGGCTACGATCACAAGGCCATGGGCATCACCGCCCGCGGGGCCTGGGAATCGGTGAAGGAGCACTTCCGGGGCTTGGGCGTCGACACTCAGTCGCAGGAGTTCACGGTGGTCGGCATCGGGGACATGTCCGGCGACGTCTTCGGCAATGGCATGCTGCTGTCGGAGCACATTCGGCTGGTGGCGGCGTTCGATCACCGCCACATCTTCGTCGACCCCTCACCCAAGGCGGCGGCCTCATACGCCGAGCGCCGGCGGCTGTTCGACCTGCCGACCTCCAGCTGGGCCGAGTACAATCCGGATCTGATCAGCGCCGGGGGCGGCGTATTCGCCCGGGACGTGAAGTCCATTCCTATCTCGGCACAGACGCGTAAGGCGCTGGGCATCGAGTCCGCCAGTGCCGGCAGTCCGGTGAAGAAACTTTCGCCGCCCGAGCTGATCCAGGCGATTCTGCGCGCCCCCGTGGACCTGCTGTTCAACGGTGGCATCGGTACCTACGTGAAGGCCACCGCCGAGCCGCACAGCGAGGTGGGTGACAAGTCCAACGACGGGGTCCGGGTGAACGGCTCGGCGCTGCGTGTGAAGGTAGTGGGTGAGGGCGGCAACCTGGGCTTCACCCAGCTCGGTCGGATCGAGTTTGCGCAGGCCGGCGGGCGCATTTTCTCTGACGCGATCGACAACGTGGCCGGCGTGAATTGCTCCGACCACGAGGTCAACATCAA